>JBNMOT010000161.1:0-7155 GCA_051275515.1 Oleispira sp.
GCTGACTTAACAAATCTCGGCTGTAATGCCCTATGACCTCAGCAACAAAAGCTTCTTTACTGGCGAAGAAATTATAAAAAGAGCCCTTAGGCACATTCACTTCATCCAATATTTGTTTAATACCCGTACCGTGATAGCCATGCTCCGACAATTGGTCAATGCCCGCGGTAATAAGTGCTTCTCGGGTATGCTCGCTGCGTCTTGGTCTATTCATACAACTACTTTATGACCGATCGTCTTGGAATGGAAGAGAAATAAAGACAGTTTCATGTAAAAATGCCTAATAAAGAGTTTGTAACTGGGTTATAGGCTTACCGTATCAAAACAGTATCGTTTTGTTACGCCCACTGCCTTTTGCTTTAAACAAAGCAGTATCAGCTTCCTTAAATAACGCTTCAAATTGATTTGCATTCTCATGATTTAGGCTGATACCTATGCTGACGGTAATGTTAATACCATTGATTTTAGTTTCTTCAATGGTAATTCTAAGAGACTCTGCAAATTTGAACGCATTTTTTTTATCAATATCCGTGAGTATTAAAACAAACTCTTCACCCCCAAACCGCGCAACAACATCGTTCTCTCGCTGTCTGGAGAGTAATATTTTTCCTAATTTTTTTAGAGTATCATCACCAAAAGAATGCCCATACGTATCATTAATTTTTTTAAAAAAATCTATATCAATAACAATAACAGCCACCGATAATTTACTACGCCGTGCTTGAGATAGCGCCTTACTTGCTCGATTATCAAGCTCTCTTCGATTTAACAAACCCGTCAAAGAGTCTATTGTGGCCATTTCGAGTAACTCCTCGCTTTGTAACTCTAATAGCTCTTTGGCTTGAATAAGTTCTTGGTATAGCTTGTCTCTGTTAGCACAATCAAAAAGCGACCAGTACGTTGTCTGATGTTCATCTAACTTAATGTTGACAACAACCGGTATTTTTTTGCCTTCAGAGGTGATCAAAGTCAACTGCAATTCTTCAACGCACAGCTCGTTGAGTAATAATGGATATACATAACTGTCGATAAAAATATTTGAAGCCTTACTAAATACCTCACTCAAACTCATCTTATAAAGAAGGTCTTGTGAGACATTTAGAAGATTGACCATATACTGGTTACTATAAAAAACTTCTCTCTTAGCATTTACAACTAAATGACCCGAGTTAAAACTGTTTAAGAAAGAATTCAATTGGCTAGTCATTTAAACAACTCATACCGCAGCCGGTTTACTGTTTATAAAATCGATGAGCAACGGAGTGATGAGGCCTGGGTCCGTCATATGAAGACAGTGACCTTCGGCTTCGATCAGTTCTAGTTTACTCGTACGTATATTTTTAGCCATATAACGTCCAATGTCTGGAGACGCCAAAGAATCATTTGCACTCTGAAATATAAGCGCAGGTTTAAGTATCTCTTTTAATAACGACCGGTAATCGGAGAAAAAGGTCGCTTTTGCAAATGTTTTTGCCACGACAGGATCTGTGCTGCAAAAGCTGCTGGATAACTCGCCAATAAATTCAGAATTATGATTTACACCCATAACCAAAGGCGCCAAGTAATGAGCCCAACCTATGTAGTTTTTGTCCATTAGGTTTATAAGCTCTTCTAAATCATCACGCTCAAACCCACCCTCATAATCGGGTGGCAAGTTCATAAAGCAAGGCGATGGGCAAATCATTGTAATATCCGAAATTCTATCACCCACATTCGTTGAAGCGATACCCGCAATAATAGAACTAACAGAGTGGCTTATAATTGATACGTTCGTTAAATCTAACAACACTAATATTTCCTCAATGTCCTTGGCGTACCCCCCTAAAGTCTCATATCTTTTTGTAGAAAAACTCTCTAAATCTGACTGTCCAGAACCCACGTAATCAAATAATACCAATGTGAACTGCTTTTCCAATTCAGGTGTCATAAATCGCCACATGTTCTGATCACACCCAAAACCATGGGCCAATAAAAGCGTCTTTTTACCCTTCCCTATGATGTTGATGTTGTTTCTTTTCACTATGCTGTCTTTATCAAGGTGTACCAAATCGTGATTAATCATAAGGTTTTATCTCCTTTTAACAGTAATTACAGCTCAAAAATTAACGACTTAAGTAAGTATAGTCGAGTTTAAAAACTGTAACTATTGATACATAGCACTTTAAGTATAATTCTGCATAATCAATAGCTTTTAGCTATCAACACAATTAATTTAAACAACTATACCTATGATATGTATTTCCCCATAATGCACCGCATGGATTCATAACACGAAACCACACACATTAAATGTATCACTATCAACGCCCCTAAATAGGAATATAAAATGATCAATACTCAAATTAAGCCCTTCAATGCTGCTGCTTTTAAAGAAGGCGAATTCGTCGAGATTTCTGAGAAAGATGTACTAGGAAAGTGGGCAGTATTCTTTTTCTACCCAGCTGACTTCACGTTTGTTTGCCCAACTGAACTAGGCGACCTTGCGGATCATTACGCGGAGCTTCAAAAGCGTGGCGTAGAAGTATTCTCAGTATCAACTGATACTCACTTCGCGCACAAAGCATGGCATGACAGCTCTGAAACGATCGGCAAAATCAACTACTTCATGGTAGGCGACCAATCAGGCAACATTACGAACAACTTCAACGTTATGCGTGAAGGTCAAGGCCTTGCAGACCGTGCTACTTTTTTGATCGATCCAGAAGGTACTATCCAAGCAATGGAAATCACTGCGGAAGGTATTGGTCGTGACGCTCAAGATCTACTGCGCAAAGTGAAAGCTGCACAGTATGTTGCCGCTCACCCAGGTGAAGTTTGCCCAGCCAAGTGGAAAGAAGGCGAAGAAACTCTAGCACCTTCTTTAGACCTAGTCGGTAAAATCTAAGCGCTACAGTCTTAGCAATTAGTAAGATTCATCACTCAAGGTGAATCAAATACCCTGTTGCCATTCACGGTGATGGGGTATTTAAATTTCCATAGCCGCTAAAAATATCTATTTGGCCTCCAGTTTAGGAGAGACAACGTTCCATACGCAAAAGCACATAGACTGCGTACAAAAATTATTAAACTTTAAAGAATTCTAAAGGTATCACTATGTTAGACCAAGCAATGAAAGACCAATTAAAGGCGTATTTAGATAACTTAAAGACCGATGTACATTTGGTTCTTAGCCTTAACGACAGTGATACCTCAAACAAGCTTAACGGCCTTGCCAATGACATTGCATCACTGAATGACAAGGTAAAAGTCGTTGAAGATCAAAGCGCCAGTGCACGTAAACCGATTATGCAGGTCGTTAACCCAAGCACCAAAACGGCCATCGGTTTTGCGGGTCTACCGATGGGTCACGAATTTACATCGCTAATATTGGCATTGCTGCACAGCGGTGGTCACCCAATGAAGCTAGCGCCTGAAGTGATTGCACAAATCGCCGGCCTAGAAGATGAAATGAACTTTGAAATTTTTATCTCGTTAAGCTGCCAAAACTGCCCAGATGTTGTACAAGCCTTAAACATGATGGCGGCCATCAATCCTAAAATTAAAACTACTATGATCGATGGTGGTGCTTTCCAAGATGAAATCGCCGAACGTAATATCATGGCGGTACCGAGCGTTTACCTAAACGGTGAAGTATTTGCGCAAGGCCGAATTTCTTTAGCGGAAATTCTAGCAAAAGTAGACACAGGTTCTTCAGCAAAAGAAGCATCGGCACTCAATAAGAAAGAGCCTTATGAAGTATTAATCGTTGGCGGTGGACCTGCAGGGGCTTCGGCGGCTATTTATGCCGCACGTAAAGGCATTCGCACCGGTATTGTTGCAGACCGTTTTGGTGGCCAACTATTAGATACTCTGTCGATTGAAAACTTCATTTCAATGAAAGAGACTGAAGGCCCTAAGTTAACCGCCGCGTTGGAAGAACACGTTAAAGATTACGACGTCGATATTATTAACCAACAAAAAGCCGATAACGTCATCTCGGCAGAAAAAACTGATGACGGTTACATCCATGTTGAATTAGAAAGTGGCGCAACGTTAAAAAGCCGCAGCGTTATTCTATCTACCGGTGCCCGCTGGAGAGAAATGAATGTACCTGGCGAGTTAGAGTATCGCAATAAGGGCGTCGCTTACTGCCCACACTGCGACGGTCCTTTATTTAAAGGTAAAAAAGTTGCGGTAATTGGCGGCGGTAACTCAGGCATAGAAGCGGCAATCGATCTAGCGGGTCTTGTTAAGCACGTAACGGTATTAGAGTTTTCGGATACGCTGCGAGCCGATAAAGTATTAGTCGATAAAGCCAACAGCATGGGTAATATCGAAATTATAAAACAAGCGCAAACAACTGAAGTGCTGGGTGATGGTACTCGAGTAACGTCATTGAACTACACAGACCGAGTAACGGGTGACTCAAAGCAAATTGAACTGGCAGGGATCTTTGTACAAATTGGCTTAGTGCCCAATAGCGAATTCCTAAAAAACTCAGGCATTGAACTATCACCTCGTGGTGAAATTGAAGTGACGCCCAAAGGTGAAACGTCAGTAGCAGGGATATTTGCAGCAGGGGATGTAACAACAGTGCCCTTTAAGCAGATCATCATTGCCATGGGTGAAGGTTCAAAAGCGAGCTTAGGTGCATTTGATTACTTAATTCGCACACCCGCACCGCAAAAAGTCGTTAAAGAAGCATTAACTGCTGCTTAATTAAGTGTCCAGTATTTAAAAGCTAAACACTTTTAAACTGAAAGTTTATTCATGAGATTCGCTGTATTGTTGCAGTAAATCTCATGAATTATTCAATTTATTGTTCTAAATCGAACCATCAATAAGCCTGGAATCGTCTTGCCAACGCGTGAACCAAATCGGAAACTCAACTGCAGGCATCGGCTTAGCAATGCCATACCCCTGAGCTAGAAAACACCCCAAAGATAAAAGCTCTTCTCCATGAAGAGGTGTTTCCACGCCCTCAGCAATTACTTTAAGATTGAATGCTTTTGCCAATTCAATAATACCCTTAATAATTGTACGATCATCTGTATCGACCAACATACCTCTTACGAATGACTGATCAATTTTTAGATACTCGGCAGGTAATCGCTTTAAATACGTTAACGACGAATAACCCGTTCCAAAGTCATCAATAGAAAAAGCAATCCCTAAGCGGGAACATTCTTTAATCGCCTCTGAAGCGATATTAATATCTTGAAGTGCACTACTTTCCAGTATTTCAAACTCAAGACTTCTCCGATTGAGTAATGGAAATTCTTCAAGTATTTTTTCTAATCGCGATACGAAATTATAACTTTGTAATTGCATTGGACTAATATTGACACTGATTGGCATTTCCATCGCGGTAGAACGCCAAATATCCAACTGTTTCAGCGCTGACCGAATCACCCATTCACCCAGTTCAATACTCAAGATGTCCAGTTCTAAAATAGGCAAAAAAACAATGGGAGGTAGGATACCTTTTTCTGGATGATTCCATCGAATGAGCGCTTCTAAACCGATGACTTCTTTGGACCTCAAATCAATTTTAGGTTGATAGAAAAGAACGAACTCTTCATTCTTTAAGGCTAGCTTCAACCTCTCTATCTCTTCGTTCCTATTCTTAACAGCGCAATCTCGCTCAATATCAAAAATATGCCAGCGATTTTTACCCAGTTGCTTGGCTTGATACATAGCCTGATCGGCTTGCCTTAGAAGCTGATCGGGACTGGAATTATTTTGCGGATAAAACGTCACACCAATACTAGCGGTTACCCTGAGCTTATGGCCATTAATATCTAATTCGGTGGATGCAGCATCAAGTAAATGTGACAACGTCGCATAGCTATCTGCAACGTCGTTCAGCTTATCTATCACCGCTACGAATTCATCACCACCGATACGAGCCAATGTATCTCCTTCCTTGAGCGACAATTTAAGGTGATGGGAAATCTCTCGTAAAAATTGATCTCCAACACTATCGCCATAACGATCGTTTAAAATGTTAAAACCATCTAGGTCGATAAAGGCTATGGCAACTAACTCATTACTCTCTAAAGATGCAGTCATCACCTGCTGCATTCGATTAGAAAGCAATATACGATTGGGAAGTTCAGTGAGTGGGTCATAATAAGCCGATAACTGCAAAGCTTTATTCGCTTCTTCAAGATCGACATTGCTAGTTTCAAACAGGCGTTCAATGGTTTTTTGTTCGCTAATATCTTGAAAAATACCCGTTAGACGCACCGTAATGCCATTTTTTTGAGTGACATTACAGGTGGTGCGTACATCTATTTTTCGGCCCTTAGTCGTTAAACTCTCAAGTTCTAAATCAAAACCCACACCATTTTTGATAGCACCATAGAGAGCCTTAGAAATTGTGTCACGAGAATCCGGTAAGAAGAGGTCAATACCCGCATCAATACAGGGGGCAAACTCTTCTGGTGTAGTTTCATGAATACGATAAGTTTCGGCCGTAAAAAAAAGCAACTCCGTTTCTAAGTTGAGTTCCCAGCCACCGACCTTGGCAATTCTTTGTGACTCTTGTAACCGCTGACTGGCAATAATACGTTCGCTTTCATACTCTTTACGCTCAGTAATATCTAAATGCGTACCCAACATTCGTTTTGGCTTACCATTTTCTTGCCACTCTACAACCTTACCGAATGCCAAAACCCAAATATAATGCCCTCTTTTGTGCCGCATTCGAAATTCAGCTTCATACAGTTGAAGCTCATCGCACCAGTGTTTTTCTAATAAGTCTTTCGCATTCACTAAGTCAGAAGGATGAAGCGTATCGGCCCACGTTTCAAAAGTCATAGATTGCAGCTCGGCATCCGAATAACCCATTATCTCGGCCCAGCCCTTGTTAAAGGTTAACGCTCCTGTCTGAAGCTGCCAGTCCCAAGTGCCCGCCCCCGTCGCATTGATAATCAATTCAAGGCGTTCTTCATTATCACTCTCAGGGTCTTTAATGTGTCGCAAGGGCTTAATCAAAATTAATCCTAGTTATTTAACAGCATTTTGTAATATAAATAATTATGGCTGACATATCCGATAAGGCAAACATTAGATTGAAATACAACCGTTAAGTCATTATTTAGTAAACTGATTTTGTTTACTTTTTTAACCATTATTGAATACTTACCTCAATAGTATTTTATCGTTCGTTTA
>JBNMOT010000162.1:0-7032 GCA_051275515.1 Oleispira sp.
CACATTAGGATCAGTGCCACTGGCAGTTTCCATAAAATTGGAAAGCCCATCGCCGTCACGATCAGTATCAATGCTGTCGGCAATACCGTCATTATCGATATCATCAATACCTGCGACAACGAATGAACTGGTCAGCGCTAATAGAAAAGCACTGCCCAGTAAGATTAAATGTGGTGATTTCATAATTTTTATCTTTAATAAATCAAATCTGTATAAGTAAGATAATTCTAATTGTTATGTTTTGATTATTGGCGCTAAAAAGATACTTACATCTGTTTATTGTCACACTTAATAATTCGGCCTTTTTTATCAACAAGAATACCTGAAACACTGGGTGTTTTATCGGCTCTCATTAAAAGACTACCCCCTGAACAATACGCAGTTTTTCCTGACGGTTTAGACGATGTTTTAACATCGTAGCCTGGCTTAAGTGTTAATAATTTAAAGTCTTCAATCATAGCTGAGTCGGCTTCTTTCGAATGACGTAGGTAGCCATAATATTCCAATGATACGACCGATATAATAATACCAGCCGCTAAGCCCAAGACGATATTTTTAACTTTATCGCCATCTTTTGATACACGCTTCTCTACTTTGGTCATGCTACTTAATCCAAAAATTAATAATTTAAAAGGTTGTTGGTTTTATAAATCACTTTTTAATTCAGTAACAATTTTTGCGACACCGAAATCGCCTAAATCGTTATTGTTGCTTATCTATTAGTTTAGAAAGTAAAGAACGATGTAGGCCCGAAAAACTGCCGTTTGACATAATGATCACATCATCACCTGCCTGAATGTCCTGCAATAATCGATCTTCTAAAGCCTCAATGTTTTGGCAAACGGTTTGCTGTTTCAAGCCAGCGACCGCATCACTAAGAGACCAGGACAAACCTTCAGGTTCAAGCCAATAACTGGCATCAGCGTCTTCTACACTGGCGGCTAACTTGGCTTTATGTTCACCCCGTTTCATGGTGTTCGATCGGGGTTCTAATACGGCGATTAAACGCCCACTCCGCCCCTGTACCTGTTGCGCAGCTTTGGCGCCTGAAAGAGTCAGTTTGATAGCCGTTGGGTGATGAGCAAAGTCGTCAAAAATACGAATGCTATCGGTTGCATTGGCTCCGGCGACTTCTCCCACCAATTCCATACGGCGCTTTACCGATTGAAATTTTGTTAATGCTTCAGCTGAGATACGCGGCTCTATGCCAACATGACGTGCCGCTATTATAGCGGCCAACGCGTTGTACATGTTGTGTTCACCATTAAGTGACCACGTTACTTCACACACTAATTGCCCTAAGTGATAAACATTAAACTGACTCGCATCAGCCAATATCGCGTCTACCGCCCAACCCTCTGCCTGATGTTTATCATCGCGAATATGGACCTGTTCACTCCAGCAACCTTGAGCGATAACGCGCTGCAATGCTTCATTATCACTAGGATAAATTATTTGCCCAGTAGAAGGCACTGTACGCACAAGATGATGAAACTGACGTTCAATCGCAGCAAGATCATCAAAGATATCAGCGTGATCAAACTCAAGGTTATTCATTACTAACGTTCTTGGATGATAGTGAACAAATTTAGAACGCTTATCAAAGAAAGCGGTATCGTACTCATCCGCCTCTATAATGAAAAAGTTTGAATCAGTAAGGCGTGCAGAGGTAGAGAAATTTTCAGGGACGCCACCAATTAAATAACTGGGGTTCATGCCTGCATATTCCAGCAACCAGGCCAACATGCTGGAGGTCGTGGTTTTACCGTGGGTGCCGGCCACGGCCATGACCCATTTGTCTGCGAGTAAATGCTTACCCATCCAGTCAGGGCCAGAGAGATAGGGCAAGCCGCGATCAAGCACGTATTCAACTGCTGGGTTACCGCGACTCATGGCGTTGCCCACGATCACATAATCTGGCGCGGGATCGAGCTGAGCAGGATCAAAACCCGCAATAACTTCAATCCCTGCCTGCTCGAGCTGGTCACTCATGGGCGGATAGATGCCTTGGTCTGACCCTGTCACTCTATGCCCTTGGGCTTTCGCTAACTGGGCAAGACTGCCCATAAAAGTGCCACAAATACCCAAAATATGAAGATGCATGCCAACTACCACAAAATTCGTATGTGGCTAGTGTACTTGCTCTTGTCTTTCCTCGCTAGTGAGAGACCGTCAAGGTCAGTACTAGGGCTGCTTTACCGATACTTTAACGTTCATAGAATCCAACTCCTGCTGAATTAGGTTACTGTTCAAATTTTAGGCATTCAATCTGAAGCAGATTTCAGGTAAGATGCACCCCTTTTTTTGTATTCACTTACTTATCCGCCTATTCACTTTCGAGAATCAGATATGCAATCTTTGTCTTCTTTCCTGCAAGCGCACAATACGCCCAGCGATATTGCTGCCATCCTTAATGGTCTTATGACTTCTTGTGTAGATATTTCCAACAAGCTACAACAGGGTGCACTGGCAGGTATTTTAGGCTGTGCGGGTGAAGAGAACATCCAAGGCGAAACTCAGAAAAAGTTAGACGTTATCTCTAACGACATTATTAAAGATCAATTAGCCAGCATGAGCATGGTTAAAGGCATGGCTAGCGAAGAAGAAGATTTCCCCGTTGCCTGTAATGAAGACGGCGAATACCTAGTATTGTTTGATCCTTTAGATGGTTCTTCTAACATCGATGTAAACGTTACCGTTGGTACTATTTTCTCTATTTTGAAAACAACGAAAGACGTTGACGCTTCTAAAGCCGATGCGTATTTACAAGCCGGTACTGAACAAATTTCTGCGGGTTATGTATTGTATGGCCCATCTACTATCTTAATGCTAACCACTGGCGAAGGCGTTCATTCTTTTGCAATGGATCCTGCAAACGGTGAATTCCTTCTGATGCGTGAAAATGTTCAGATTCCATTAGAAACTCAAGAGTTCGCGATCAACATGTCTAACCAGCGTTTTTGGTTACCTGAGATGCAGAACTACGTTGCCGATTTGTTAAAAGGTGAAGAAGGTCCATTAGGTAAGCGTTATAACATGCGCTGGGTTGCTGCCATGGTTGCTGAAGTTCACCGCATCCTGACGCGTGGTGGTATTTTTATGTACCCATACGATAGCCGTGATCCTTCAAAGCCAGGTAAGCTACGTCTGATGTACGAAGGAAATCCAATGAGCATGCTGATCGAGCAAGCCGGTGGCAAAGCCAGTACTGCTTATGCGCCGATTATGGAAGTCACACCGACGGATATTCACCAGCGTGTTTCTGTCGTGATGGGTTCTACTGCTGAAGTTGATATGGCTATGTCTTACCATAAAAAGTAAGCTAAGCAGATACTTCAGCATAAAAAAACGAAGCTTATTCGCTCCGTTTTTTTATGCTGAAGTATCTTTTCCTCCATGAGACGAAGCGCTAAAGAAAAACATCTAAAAAACGATCGTTTTATTACCATGTAATAAAACGCGGTCTTCTACATGGCTTCGAACACCACGAGCCAAAACACGTTTTTCAACGTCTTTGCCTAAACGCACGGTATCTTCAATTGTATCTCTGTGACTAATACGCATCACGTCTTGATCAATAATCGGCCCAGCATCCAACTCTTCCGTCACATAGTGACACGTTGCACCAATTAACTTGACACCGCGTTCGGCCGCTTGATGATAAGGCTTAGCACCGGCAAACGAGGGCAAGAAACTGTGATGAATGTTAATCACCTGGCCTGTGTATTGCTGACATATTTCTGCAGGCAAGATTTGCATATAACGCGCTAATACAAGGGTATCGGCTTTATGCTCTGCGATGATGCTATTAATACGATCAAAGTGTTCTTGCTTGTTTGTTTTATCGACCGGCACATGAAAAAATGGAATGCCGTGCCATTCAACCATCGAGCGTAAGTCGTCATGATTGGAAATCACACAAGGGATATCACAGAATAATTCTTTGCTATGAACGCGGTGTAATAAGTCACTCAAACAATGACTTTCTTTGCTCACCATCAAAATGATTTTTTTAGCTTCAAAACTATCGTTAATCTGCCAGTCCATCTCAAATTCTTCAGCAATCGCTGCGAACTTCTCTCTAAATTCTGCTAAACCAAATGGCAAAGAACTAGCCTTAATGCAATGACGCATAAAGAACCAACCACTGCCACCTTGCTCGACTGAAGTATCCGCGTAGTGATTAGCTTCAATAATCCAACCACCGTGAGATGAGACAAACTCTCCCACTTTGGCAACAATTCCTACCCGATCTGGGCAAGATATGGTTAATCTATATACTTGTTCCATTAATTACTCGATACACTCTAGATACTGTATTTTTACTGGGTGATCGTACTCATGCAACTCTAGTACTATCACTAACATTAGCCCATTAAACTTGCACTAGAATATAGATAGTGGTCTTATGAAGAAAGTAGTGATTTGTATATCTTGAAAAATAGGAGATCGAGTTGGCACTGATAGTTGTAGAGATGGGTAGGCGTGTAGTGACGCCACAAAAAAATGATTCGAGAGATTCAATTAAAGTTCAAGCAACGAAAAGTAGCTCAAGCATAGATCAATACAATCAATTCTCGGAACATAACGCTACTCCACAGCATAACAGCACTGCGGAACAAACCGCACATAAAAAAGTTCAACAAGGCAATGAGCGCAAAGAACAGCAACGATCAGACCCTTATAGTATTCAAAAACAACGCCAAGCCGAAAAAGAACCGAGCCAAGTTTTCCTTTTAGCCGATATTATGTCACAGCATGTCATTCGATTAAATTCAAAAGCCACGGTAGCCGATGCTTGGCAGCTTTTTCAACGCCATAGCTTTCATCACATCCCCATTACCGATGAAAACAATACGGTATTGGCTATGCTCTCTGACCGAGATATTTTGAAAGGGCCAGGCACACAAGAAAATATTAACCAAAAAAATATTATGTTATTTGCAACAAAACTCGTCTTTTGTTTTTCTCCCGATACCGATATTCGCCAAGCGACTCGTACTCTTTATGAGTATGACCTAGGTGCTCTGCCTGTTATCTCAGAACAGCACGAATTATTAGGCATTGTCACCCGCACTGACATCATAAAAATTGTCAGTCATTATGGGCCATTAGAACTATGGGCGTAGGTCTAAACGCACACAAGAAGGATTCACATGTACAGCACTAACGCACACATTACACCAAAGAAAAATTTACGGGTTTTATCAAAACATGAAGTTTCACAAATATGTGATATCAACAGTCAAACCTATGAGCTTTTTAGACGCTGCGCTTTTGCAGTATTAAATTGCGGCAGTAAATCTGATGATTACTTATCATCAATTGAACAATTTCATGATTTTGATATTCGAGTTAATCAAGAAGACCGAGGCATTACACTCGACGTCAAAGGCGCTCCCTCTCATGCATTTGTCGACGGTGAAATTATTAGGGGAATCAGAGAACATTTATTTTCTGTTTTACGCGATATTCTTTATACCGAAGACTCAGTCAAGCAAAGCCAACGCTTTGATTTAAACAGCAGTGAAGACATCACCAACGCGACATTTCATATTTTACGTAATGCTAATATATTGCAACCTGATTATGCGCCCCGCTTAGTTGTTTGCTGGGGTGGCCACTCGATTCCACGACATGAATATGACTATTCAAAAAAAGTCGGATACGAATTAGGCTTGCGGGGTTTAGACGTTGGCACTGGCTGTGGTCCTGGCGCAATGAAAGGCCCAATGAAAGGGGCAACCATTGGCCATGCGAAACAGCATATAAAAACAGGTCGATACATCGGTATTACTGAACCAGGGATCATTGCAGCTGAAGCACCTAACCCCATCGTCAATGAATTGGTTATTTTACCTGACATTGAAAAACGTCTTGAAAGCTTTATCCGTTTATCTCACGGCATTGTCGTTTTTCCTGGCGGCCCTGGCACACTTGAGGAAATACTCTATCTTTTGGGTATTTTATTACACCCTAGCAATATCGACATACCCTTCCCCGTGATATTAACGGGCCCCGCTGAAAGTGCCGAGTATTTTGATCAAGTGGATGATTTTATTGGCCTAACACTTGGTAAAAAAGCACAACAACGATACGACATTGTTATTGATGATCCCGTTAGAGTTGCAAAGAAAATGAAATCTGGTTTGGTCGACGTTTTAGATTATCGAAAGTCTACTAACGATGCTTTCTTTTTTAACTGGGGCATTACTATTGCTAAAAGTTTTCAGCAGCCTTTTGAACCGACTCATCAGAACATGGCATCGTTAGAAATTTCTAAATCGATGCCTATACACGAACTCGCCGCAAATTTGAGGCGTGCATTTTCCGGAATCGTGGCCGGTAATGTAAAAGAAGAAGGTGTTATGGCGGTTAAAAAACACGGTGTCTTTCAGATTAATGGTGACGCCGACATCATGCACGCAATGGATGAGTTGTTAACAAAAATGGCTGATCAAGGACGAATGAAAATGAATGGTGATTACATTCCCTGTTATGAAATCGTAAAATAAGTACCTTAGGTAGACAGCTTAGTTTTTGGGCTGTCTACTTTTGGTAACTTTATACTCGTTAAACACATCCCAATAATGACGCTGGACGCCATAAGAACTTGCCACTCAATAACATCAAATTGAAAGGTATAACGCAACAGAGCCAGTAAACCAAAATAACTCACGACTGATAGCTGTAACCATGGCCCTAACTCAAAAGGTAACCAGCCAAACTTTATAAAATTAATTCTCACCCTTTTAGCCAACCATAAACTTAGACTTGCAAATATAAGTACGACCAAGCCGACGATTAAGAATGATACCCATACCCAATACTCTGGCCAATTAACTACCTGAGCAGACTTTGCTGGGCCCGACCAAAGTGCGTCCCAACTGACCGCTAAAATCAAAGCAAAATTAACCATTAAGCTGGGAGCAGAGTTATCCTGCATATTTATAAGTTCTTCTTTCACAAAATAAGCAATAAATAAAAAAGCGAGAATGCCTACCAAGGGTGTAATAAGAGGCAGTACGCTAA
>JBNMOT010000163.1:0-6962 GCA_051275515.1 Oleispira sp.
CACCTCAACCATCAAGTTACCGATAACACAGCCGCGAGGCTGATGACCACTAAAAAGCTCATCAATGAGTTGATGATAGCCATTCAATAGCGTCGATAAGTTGGCTTTAAAATTCGCACTAGGATCAATCGCAATGGGTTGAATGCGTTGTTGGAAATAATATTCGGCAACGGCAGCTGCAAACGCTTCTTTACTGGCAAAATAATGATAAAAAGAACCTTTAGGAATGCCGACTTCATCGAGGATCAATTTAATGCCTACGCCACTGTATCCATGCAAAGCAAAAAGCTTTTCGCCTACGGCACAAATCGATTGTCTACTTGTGGTATTTTTGTTCATTTAGCCTCCATTTTTAGTGACAGGATAAACAAGAATAGACCAGTCGGCTAACTTTAGTTGCTCATAATCAAAAACAGGCATATTTATCTGCAAATGAATCGACACCATTGATATATATGCGATCGATTCAGCGATTATCCACAGTGGTATTTGCATCATCAAGTGCGTAGTGTCTTTAGCAAGCATTAACTGATTGACTGGATTTAAGGACCAAGGGGCTTTGTGGCTACAAAGTCTTTCAGAAGTGTTCAAGGCGAGTAATGTAAGTAGATTTTATCCCATGGTGTATCATAGACGCTAAACCCTTAAATAAAACGCCATTTTTCTATTTTAAGCATAAAAAACCAGCCAGAAGGCTGGTTTAAGCATAACCTAATAAATTACTTAGTTACGCGTAACTCATCGACAACATCTTTTACGTCATCAGTATTTTTAGCAATCGTTAAGGCTAAATCACGTTCAGCATCACTCGATACCGTACCTTTTAATGTTACTACGCTATTTTTTACATCGACGTCAATATCAGTACCCGACACATCAGCAGAGAATAATAATCGGGTTTTCACTACGCTAGCAACTTTCGAATCTGTGAGTGATTCACTTAAATCGTTGCTGTCTTTATCACTCTCTGGCTTCATTACCGAAAGCTCATTGTTCACGTCTTTAACGCCATCTAAGCTTTTAACTAATTCTTCGGCAAGTGCCTTATGAACATGGCTGTTAACTTTACCCGTCAGGGTCACGTTACCACCATGTACGTCGGTATTAATATCAAATGAATTCAAATTAGTATTTAACAAAAGTGTGGTTTCAGCTTTACCATCGATCCACGCATCTTTCGCATCACCTTGCCAATCTTGTGCTGCATTTGCACCAAACGCCATTGAACCTAACATAATGCTCATTACTACAGGTAATATGGTCTTTTTCATAATGATTTCCTCCGTTGTTAATATCAAGGATTATAATGCGTTAACCATGCCAACCTTTATAAGCAACTGTTAATAATTAACTAAATATTATTCATGGTTATTTTTATATCCTTTATAGATGACGATATCGGACTTTTTTACCGACGCTAGGTAAATTTTTCATCGTCGCGATGAGGATTAATCACTCTCAATTGCATTCGCGGTATAAACCCGGTCTAGCATTGAATCAGCTCTCCAGAGAATGAAAAGATGACTAATGCAGTAGGCCAACAAGCTATTATGCCGTCAGTCAGATAAAACACGCACTACCCAAAATTAACATCACTTAAAAAAACTAAAAAATTCGTTATAATATTGATTATAAATCACTTTTTAGTGTAATGGATGGCTAAGTATGAACGACGGAGAGGTTTTTCATTGTGTCACAGCTCATTTGTAGCCAAGCAATACCTTCGGCAAGTTGGCTAGCAACATGCTGGTTTTTAGTTTTTCTAGCAGCTTGCTTTAAATGAACCAAGACTTGTTGCTCGGTTTCAACCAATACCGCTATAACTTCTGCCAGTGGTTTCTCCTGTATCAACTGTTCGGCCTTAGCATAGTATTTATATGAGGATTGCTGATGAAAGGTTTTACTGTCCATAGGCCTCACTAGACTGGAACGCACCACAGTCAATAAGGGAGTTAAACGCCTTAGCATGCTCTTTCTAATGTCGGCCATGTGGATAAAAATCCGTTTGATGTTGTAATCATCGGCCCCTAATGTGGCTTGGGCATAAAATTGCTCGCCTTCTTGGCATAAATTAATCGCCTCATGCAATAGCCATACATCGGACTCAACCTGTTCGTCTCGAGTATATGATTTCAATGTAAATCCTCCTGCATTTGATTATTTAACTGGCACTTTGTTATCTGGTTTGTGTAACATTTCCGAGTACACCATATCTAATTTAAGCAAAATCTAAACCATAAGCGCTCCCTGTACATGGGAAAAAATTAATTAACCTTATATTTGTAAAAAGTTATTATAACTTGTCCAGATCTGAGTTAATTACCTAACAACACGGTATGATGACCGTTGATTGTTAACACGACATCAAGAACAAACTTAAACTTAACAATACAGGGAGTGATATCAGCATGGCACGTCCAACACTTTTTTATCATTTACACCGTCGTCAAGAAGGTGAAGCACGACTCCTTGCCTTACCGAGTTGTCAGCACTTTAATAAAATTGCTAGCTCAGTTGATCAGCCATGGTTAGACCAACTGAAAAATAACTCGATAGATGTTGCTATCATTGAACTGTCACAATTAAGTCAACAAGAATACGCAGAGTTAACTGACAGTGCGTTAATGTTTGATATGGAGTTCATCTTCTTAAGCGAAGGTAAACCGAATCCAAACTTAGATCATTTAATGTCAAAAATTGCTGGTTATCATTTTCGTCAGCCTTACGATGCCGATTTAATCAACGACACCTTAGAAGACTTTGGCCAAGACTTGCAGTCAAACTCGACGAAGCAACAACAGCCGTTTTCTAGTGAACTAGACCAATACGGTTTGTTGGTTGGTTCATCGCGGGCAATGCACAAGTTGTATCGTACGATTCGTAAAGTTGCCGTAACCGAAAGTAACGTACTTATTGTCGGTGAAAGCGGTGCGGGTAAAGAGCTCGTTGCCAATACTATTCACTTGGCAAGTCACCGGATCAACCAACCATTTATCGCGATTAACTGCGGTGCATTAAGCCCTGAACTGGTCGACAGTGAACTGTTTGGCCATGTAAAAGGCGCTTTTACCGGTGCCCATCGTGATCATCGCGGTGTATTCGAGCAAGCAGAAGGCGGTACCTTATTTCTTGATGAAGTCACCGAAATGCCGCTAGAACATCAAGTAAAATTGCTACGCGTACTCGAAAATAATGAATATCGCGCTGTCGGCTCACAACAGCTTAAAAAAACTAATGTTCGCATTGTTGCTGCCACTAATCGTGATCCAACTGGCGCTATTGATGCTGGGCGCTTTCGCGAAGACTTATATTTTCGTTTAGCGCACTTTCCTATCCGAGTGCCACCATTACGCGATCGTAGCAATGACATCAGTGGCTTAGCACAACACTTTTTAGCCTACCGCAATACAGCTGAAAAACTCAATAAAACCTTTTCAGATGATGCTCTTAATCTTATCCAACAACAAAAATGGCCCGGAAATGTCCGCGAATTAAAACACGCTATTGAGCGTGCATATATTTTGGCAGAAGATAAAATTTTACCTAGCCATCTCACAGTATCACCTCTAGCCCCCTCATCAGCCCCCTCATCGGAGCAGGTAACTGACGACGTACACATACCTGCTGGCATGCGCCTAGAGGAACTCGAAAAAACAGCTATTTATCAAGCGCTAGATAACTCAATGGGCAATAAAAATGATACTGCCAAACATCTAGGTATTAGCGTTAAAACTCTTTATAACAAACTCAGTAAATACGAAGACCAAACCGGTTCGGACGAGCCATAGCACTATACCCATTCATTAAACGTATTTGCTCGCTTTTGGCACAAGCACATTTAATGACTTGGGTTTGACTTTAATACACAAATCTTCCGACTCAAATAACTCACCATCAATCACATATTGGCACGACGAGTCCGTATTTAAATAGATTGTTTTAGCTTGCACATGATGAATTTGACTCTGTTGATTATCCTCACGCTCTCCATTTAAGCCTGCAAATAGCAACTCGGTCATACTCAATAACTGTTGTGGCGATGTCTCGCTCGACTCAATCCAGGTAATATCTAACAAACCATCGGTAATATTGGGCTCGCCATTACCTAGCGCTAACAAACTGGTAAATGGCGCAGCATTGGCAATCACCAGGCTCGTGGTGGTAATCACTTGAATATCGCCACCATCGATCTGCACTCTCATCGACAATGGTTGGTTTTCGTCTATCGCCTCCCACAAACCATTAAGGTAGGCTAATTGTCCTAGCGCATTTTTTTGGTCTCGATCAGCCTTCTCTATCATTGTGTGCTCAAAGCCTAACCCAACCAGTAACAACATCAATTTATCATTACAAATGGCGGTATCAATACGTTGTGAATAACCTTGAATCAAAATATCAAGCGCTTGCGATACCGGGACCAATTTACTGGCGGCACCAAACAAAGTATGACTTAGTGCGTTGGTGGTTCCCATCGGAATAATGCCTAAGTAAATATCGGTATCAACAATAACTGATGCCACCTCGTTAACCGTACCATCACCACCACAGGCTACAATAATATCTGCGCCCTTTTTAGCTTGTTTGGCTAATTGCACTGCAGACTTATCTTTGGCGGTATACAGCACTTCAAGCTGAAAATAGTCCGACAAGAATTGGGTTATATGGTCAGCTTCATCATGCCACTTTCCACCACCAGCTACAGGGTTAACGATCAACCAAGCGCGTTTGTGAATATTAATTTGGTGCTGACTATGCATTTTTTCTACAGCAGCCAACTGCCATTTATTTAACCGTGCAGTTTGGCGAATACTATTGATGGATTTAAGCACATCATTAACATCACGATTTTTCTCACGGCACACTAAGTAAGCCGCTAATACCAACACCGAACGCCCTCGACCCAGCGCGCAATGCACCACTACATTTTTACCATTACTGACTTGGGTATGTAACCAATTAATGGCTTGATTTAACTGCGCGACGGTCGGCACGCTGTGATCTAATATAGGAATATTTAAATAGCCAATATTTTCATCAAGCAAGGTCCACTCTAATCCATCAAATTCGGCAGTAACATCCAAAATCGCATCAATTTTTTCATGCTTAAGTCGGTAAATATCGCTCGGAAACAATCGGCATGCTAAATACAACTGCTTATCAATTTTTTGGATTACGGGCACTTTGTCGTGCTTTCTCGCCCAGGCGTTATACACTTGGCAACCCATTAAAAATGGAATAAAACACCAACTGATATACCAAGGAATACTGCCATCTTGGCTTTTACGGAAAATGCCTGCGCTATTAAACCAATACGCCGAACTCACCAACACTAACGATAATGCAATCCACGCAAAAACAAGCTTAAGTAACACATAAGGAAGCGCCACACATAAGCACAAAGCGAATAACGCACCAAGAGTATAATAATATTTAATATGGATACGGGTGAGCATTGTGGTCCTCCTTTTTATAAAAAAAGCAGCACATGCGTGCTGCTTAATACAATACTTATCACTGTAACTATCTAATCACTTCGGGCAACTCACTAAAGTATTTTACATTTAATACATTAATTTAAAAAGTATCTACCTTTTTGCATCAAGGTACTTTAAGTTAAAAAGCTCAATGGCCCTGAACGGATTAAATACTTAATCTAATTGGCATAGTATTTAACAGTCTGGATCTTCTGACTTCATGCCTTCTTTCACATCTTCACAAGCATCTTCAACTGCATTACCAGCATCTTGCATCATTTCATCCATTTTCTCGCCTGCGTTTTCAGCTTTGTTGTCTGAACATGCTGATAAACCAGCCGTTAAAAACACCATTAAACTTGCCATTGTGAGTAATTTTAATAATTTCATATTCATCTCCAAGATGATGGTTGTAATCGAATAATTTTATATCGCTAACCTTATCTCGATTTAAGAGATCAGGTTAACTACTATGCTCGGGGACGTTTGCCTCTAATCGCATTGGCTACTAATGAAATCACCAGCAACACAATAAAAATAAAGAAAATAATTTTCGCGATACCTGCTGCGGCACCTGCAATACCCGTAAAACCCAATAGACCCGCTATAACGGCTATCACTAAAAACATTAATATCCAGCCCAACATAAAAATCTCCTTGGTGTTCGGTTAACATTGTGATGTACGTTTGAATTTACGCTGACGATTGATACAAATATCTTATCTCTATCGTAAAAATTAATGATTCACACCACGACTATGTGTTAGTTAAAGCTAACATTGTGCCAACTTCAACAAAAAACAATAAGACCATGATTTGTAGATATTTTAAATTTAAGGTAAGAAAATCAATAATGAAGAAGCCATAGGCGAACAGGCAATTTTTACCGATGATACGGTAAGGGTTTCAGGCTATCTCGGTTAGGTAGCGAAATATCGATATGTAAACAAAAATGCATCTAGTGGCTGTAATGGCTTACCCTTTATGAGGCAACTTAAGTGAAATTAAGGCTGCCAGTGCGACAAAACCACTGGAAATCCATAAGCAGGCTTCTAAGCCATATTCTTGATAGACCCACCCCGACAACACAGTACCCATTAACCGTCCCATGGCATTAGCCATATAGTAAAAACCCACATCCAGTGACACGCCATCACTGCTGGCGTAGCTAACGATTAAATAGCTGTGCAGTGATGAATTAATCGCAAACACCGCGCCAAATAACAATAAACCCGCTATTAATGTTACCTGGATATAAAAGTCAAAATGCAGAGTGAGAGCAATAGCCGCCGGGATCAGTAATAAGTAGCTTGCCCATGCAAATGCCGCTCGGCCGCTCGGCACTTTGCCCTGCCGTTTACCGGTGAAATAAGGTGCAATAGACTGTACGATCCCATAACCAATTACCCAGCTAGCCATAAAGCCGCCAACCCACCAATGATCCCAGCCAAAGGTTGTCGCTAAAAATACCGGTAATGCCACCACAAA
>JBNMOT010000164.1:0-6959 GCA_051275515.1 Oleispira sp.
TTTTAATATATAGGCATAGTTTTATAGAGATTATATTTTTTATAAAGATGTATTAATTTCAATTTTATTTCGTCCGCTCTTTTTAGCAACATAGAGCGCTTTATCGGCATTCCTAATAAGATCATCGATAGATGTATCTGCTGAGGGTACTGTACATGCGATTCCAGTACTAATGGTAATGTACTCAGATACTGCATTATATTTATGCTCTATCGCGCATTTAGCAACGTCGCGATAGATGCGTTTCGCGATGTCTTGGGCAATAGTAATAGTGGTTTCGGGCAAAATTAAAATAAACTCTTCGCCTCCGAATCTTGCCGCCATATCGCGAGGGCGATGCATATTGCTATCCAATGCCTGAGCGAGCCTTCTTATGCATTTATCTCCCTCCAAATGTCCATAATGATCGTTGTATAATTTAAAATAATCTATATCGATCATTAGGATGGCTAGAGGGCTTTTTTGTCTGCTTAGCGCCGCCCACTCTATGTTGAGTTTTTCTTCAAGACCTAGACGATTAGCAATACCTGTTAGCGGGTCTGTTGAGCTAAGCTTTTTGAGTTCGATATTGACTGTTTGGATTCGACTGTTGGCCTCAGTTAATTCAATATTATTTTTTTCAACAATGTCCAGCATTTTGTTAAATTCTCGCGAAAGAATACAAATTTCATCTGTACCGAAAATGTGTGAGCGTAACTTATAATCTTTGTGTTTTGAGATGCCCTGAATTTGTTTCTTCAGTTTTAATATCGGAAAAAAAACGCTTTTATTGAGTATATTTCCGGTAATTAATATCAAAACTATACCAATTGCTAGTTCTGAAAATAGAGCGTACTTCAGACTGTTTCTTCCGTTTTGGGTTATACTTCTTGGAAGTTGAATGCTTATTTTAAAAACTGGAAGGCTATTAATAAAATAGGTTTTTATGGTTTTGAGTGTTTCGTGATCGAGTGCTTCTATCTCGTGGCTATGATTCGAAAAGTCAGTCATAGTTATTCGTTTTTCAGTTAGCGTCGTTATTTCAAACTCCGTTGAGAGTTGCATGCCAAGTGCGTCTATAAACAATGCGTCCAGCGTGCGCCCGAAAAAAAGATAGCCTTTTACGGGGCCTGCTCCATAGCTATTAACTATTGGGACAATAGTAAAGAGTGTGGGTACATCATCTTGAAAAAATATTCCGTAAATGCTTTCAGCCTCTTCTGTATATGCACTTTTGGAGGCCTCAAATTTATCTTTGAGTATTAAAAGGGGCTGTCTGATATCTTCATCGCTTGTGGTGATTTCAACGCCTTCATCATAAGAAAAGTGGTAAGTTTCTGCCCAAACGGGCTGAAAATTTATATCGAGAAAATACGCTAAGTCAATTCGAAGATTAGAAAAAGAGTCTTCACCTAAATTAGCCTCGATATAAGCTTCATTATGATCTTCAATAAAGGCGTAGGTATCATCCCAAAACGCCCAATCATAAGCAATACGATCAAGCTCATCTAAGGATTGAAGAATAGCGTCTCCCACTCTATCGATATCCTTTTTAGACTGCTGGTGTTCGAGGTCTTGAAACGTGGGGAATACGATGAATTGCTGGACAGCAGTATTTGCTGCCAACAAAATATCGATCATCAATAGCATGATCAACATGGTTTTTTTAGCAATAGTCATTTTTGGAGCATATCAATACATCTAGTACAAAAACAGTCCGTTCTTTAATAGTAGTACATTGCTTGCTCGAAATCGATTTTAAATACAGATTTATAAGTGCCAGTAAAATCTGAGTAAACAATCGAATCAAAGCTATTCTAAATTCCTATAAAAACATAAAGAGTGAGTTCTGAAATGCACTCTAGGCTCAAGGGTAGCAATAATGTCGTATTTCGGTGTTGTTAAATACTTGGCAAGCTATTGTGCCCGTAGTTTTGTAATTGACAACACACACAGCAAAATGTAATGTTATGTTATGTTATAACATAACAAATAGTGGCATATATGGCTCCCCCAATGAAAAAGTTAAATGAACCTGTATTGTCGGTACAAAGTCTATGCGCTGATGGCCCCGCAAATTGGCGAGCTGTGTCAGACATCTCATTTGATGTCTTTGAGGGAGAGTGTGTTGCCATTATTGGCCCAAATGGCAGTGGGAAATCCAGTTTACTAAAAGGTATTACTGGAGAGTACCAAACTGTATCTGGCGAGCTTAAGATATTTGGTAGCAGCGCAGAGCGCCTAGGAAGACAGCAAATTGCTAAAATAGTCGCAGTTGTAGCACAGCACGAGCACGTTGATCCGCGCATGAGTGTCAACGAGTATGTTTTTCTCGGCCGTGTGCCACATATGTTCTGCTGTAGTAAGCAAGAGCATGATAGAGCAGTTAAGCAAGCGATTGAAGATGTTCGCCTCTCACACAAAAGTCATCGGTATTTTGGTGAACTCTCTGGCGGAGAACAACAGCGAGCAAGTATTGCACGGGCATTTTCTCAGGAGCCCAGACTCCTTCTTTTAGATGAGCCTACTAATCACCTCGATCCACTTGCTCGCCTCGAACTTCTGAAACTCATCAAACATCGAGGCATTGCATCTGTTGTCGTACTGCATGACTTACCTCTAGTAACGCCTTTCGCTGACAGTGTTCTTTTGATGTCTGAGCAAAGAATGGTGGCCTTTGCACCGCCCGATATTCTTATGCGAGACGATTTCATGACACCTGTTTTTGGACTGCGGGTTATTCCGTTTAACCATCCTCAGATGCATAGCACGATTCATCATTTTGAAGCTGCATCACCCCACAACCATTTATCTTTAATAGGAGCCGCCCATGCATAGCATGATTCATCATTTTAAAGCTGTATCACCCCATAACCATTTATCTTTAATAGGAGCCGCCCAATGAAGTGGTCTTTGATTCCCACTCTGTTATTTGCTTTACCACTTTCTGTCGCTAACGCGACCGAGACCCATACCCAATATCCAGTCACCGTTGATAATTGCGGTAGCCCACTGACAATTGACCAGCGTCCTGTTCGTGCAGTAGTTCACGATATTAATATGAGTGAGATGGTGTTTGCGCTTGGCCTTCAGGAGAACATGGTCGGTGTTACCGGAATTACAGGCTGGTATAAAATGTCGGTATCATTCCAGGAAAGGTTGGGAGATATCCCTGAGCTGGCCCCAAAATATCCATCGTTGGAAAGACTCATTGCTGCAAAGACAGATTTCTTTTTCGCTGGTTGGAATTATGGAATGAAAGTCGGTGGTGAAGTTACACCGCAAACACTCGCACCATACGGCATCAACACCTTGGTGCTATCGGAAAGCTGCATTCATACCCAAAAAAGTAAAAAAGGTGCCAGCATGGCGTTACTTTATGATGACATCAAAAAGTTAGGGGTTATTTTTGATAAACAATCTGAAGCTGAAGCTTTAATAAAAGGTTGGAAAGCGAGAGTACAAAAAGTAACAGAAACACAAAATGGCACGGCTAACACCAATACCCCACCAAAGGTTTTTCTGTATGACTCAGGAGAGGACAAACCTTTCACTGCGGGTAAATACGCGATGCCAAATGCCATGATAGAAGCAGCTGGAGGACTGAGTATCACTAGCAAGATGGAAACCAGTTGGGGAAGAACATCATGGGAAAACGTAGCGAGTGAAAACCCTGATGTCATTATCCTTCTCGACTATCAAGCAGCAAGTGGTGCCGATTCACTTCAACGTTTTCTTGAACAGCATCCATTAATGAAGCATACCAATGCGGTGAAGTCAGGCCGTTATGTCAAGCTACGATATGAGCAGATTACACCAGGGCCTGCGAATATAGGCGCTATTGAGAAGCTCGCGAATGCGTTTATTCTTAAGTAAGGGAGACGGTAGTGGTTGTTCATGAAACTTAACAAATATCGCCTGGCATGGTTAGTTGGCATTGCTGCAATGTTGCTCGCTTTTATTTTGAATTTGCAATTTGGGTCTGTTCCTTTGTCTTTTAAGGAAGTGCTAACAGGGTTGCGCTCCTTCAATAATGAGGAGGTGAGTATGACCAGCCGAATATTGATAGATCTTAGGTTACCCAGAGCATTATTGGCCATTATTGCCGGTTCGGGGCTTGCCATGGTGGGAGCGCTACTCCAGACCTCAACCAGAAATGACTTGGCCGATCCCTTTTTGTTTGGATTGTCCTCCGGCGCTTCTGCGGGTGCGGTGTTGATCATTACTCAACTAGGGGACGCACTCGGCGTTTGGTCTCTTCCTATTGCCGCATTCACTGGAGGCATAGTGTCAGCTACCGCTGTATTGGTACTTTTTTCAATGCAAAGAAAACAAGGCAACAACAACCTTATATTATGCGGTTTAGCCATCTCGTTTTTGTTTGGTGCTATTACTAGTTTTCTGATTTACTCAGGCGATCAGCGTGCGGCAAGTTCTATCTTGTTTTGGACGATGGGCGGCTTAGGCCTTGCTCGTTGGGACAATCTGATATTTGCAGCGTTGGGTGTGCTTTGCCTTATTGTGTTGATAGCCAAACGCTATCGTGAGTTTGATACCTTATTGGTCAGCGAACAGACAACGCGCTCACTAGGTATTAATGTTCATCGGTTGCAAAGTGAGATCTTTCTCTGCTGCGCCTTTTGCACAGCAGCTATTGTGTCACTCACTGGTGTTGTTGGTTTTATTGGACTAATGGTGCCGCACCTTGTTCGTCCTTTTTCAGGTGTAATCCATAAGCGAGCGCTCCCCCTAATAGCACTTGGGGGGGCGGTAATTTTGCTATTTGGTGACCTGGTAAGCCGAACCATTTTGGCTCCACAAGAATTGCCAGTGGGGATTGTCACTGCAGCACTCGGTGGCCTGTTTGTTTTATACCATGTATGGCGTAAATAACCTTAAATAACAAGCGTTAAATCTAAACGTATAAACCCGTTAGCTGAAAAGTTCTATCCAGACGCAGTACTCTGTGTCTGGTATCAAGGTCGAGAACCAAACAGAAAGTGTTCAGATGGTATTTGACTATAGGGTTTCGTGTTGATTTTTGACGTAATTGATGAGATTAGAGTTTATGAAAGACATTAAATGCGTGTTTCGCAATCTTGAGCAAATGCTTCAACAGGCAAATTGGTTTGATGAGGGCTGGGGAATTTATAATCGTGGGAACTATCTTCAGCTCTACAAACTGAATTGGTTCAATCAAAATCAAGGTGGAATTCACTTTGAGACGTTTATCGAAGCGCCGCAGATTAAGCAAAAGTTGTTCCCTGTATGTATGCATGTTGAAGAGGACTGTCCTTCTCAGTCTAAATTCATTCGTCAATTTATGGAGCTAGAGGGAGAGAGAATAAAGAGCTGGAAGGGATATAAAACACTTGGAAATAGCTATGGTATTTGTCAGCGTACACTGCCGCTGAATTTTAAAAATTTAGAGCAACGCATATTCGAAGAGTTAAACCGTCTTCGAGTACTTGAATCCAGCGTTGAACAAGTACTACTTAAGCTTTGATAATGTGTACGTTTGAGCACGAGTGAATTAAGGTGAGATGGAATAAATGAAAAATAAAAAAACCCCTTGTATCGATGCGTGTGATTTCTCAAGCGCCAAGGGTTGGTGTTTGGGGTGCGGTAGAACGAGAAAAGAATGCCAACAGTGGAAGGCAATGACGCCTTATGGCGTAAATATTCTTCAGAAAGAGCTCAAAAAAAGAATGCATCATTTAAAGACTAAATAGGTCAACCGATTAGTTATTCTTACTA
The DNA here is from genome assembly GCA_051275515.1 of Oleispira sp. Lineage (GTDB taxonomy): Bacteria > Pseudomonadota > Gammaproteobacteria > Pseudomonadales > Oceanobacteraceae > Oleispira. The sequence goes on from JBNMOT010000164.1 coordinate 5,737, forward strand.
CTCAAAGATTATCAAATCGTGCTCGTTAAGGCTTAGGGTTGGATGATAACTTATATGGCACGCATTCAATGAGACGAACAAAAGCCCAGTTGATATATACACTCACTAAAAATATAAGTGCAGTGCTACTACTTTTAGGCTATAAAAAAGTAGACAAAAAAATTCGATACTTGGGCATAGAGATTGAAGATGCCTTGAAGTTATCTGAGGAAACAGATAGTTAATGTGATGTTTTGATATCAAGGCTAATGTGCGATGGCAAAAATTCGATGGTCACTGAGCCCCGATCCTGAAGACTCCGTTAGCCTTTGTATATTGTGTTATACATAACAGAATTATTAAATCGCTATAGCCAAATCTTTTCTAGCTCTATACTAAAACACTAAGTGCAATGCGTTGTACTAAAGGTGAGTTAATAAATGGAATAAACCCTGCAGCAGGCCACGCTAACAAAAATGAATGCGCCCACATTTTAGAAAACTCTGGTGAATTACCTAGAATAATATATGTCACCCACAGAGTCATTAGTGAAGAAATGGAAAATGACATTTTTCTAGGCGATGAATTACACCTGAAAATGTGATGGCGTATTAGACGTAAACTTTTAGCAAGGCACAAGCTAGAGCCATTGTAGAAGGTAGACTAGGTTGTTCTATTTAACTTAGCATTAACACAGTGAGCACCCGTGCCATTAAAATGAAAAACATTCATCATTAGTCAGGTCTTTTTCGAGACTAGAACCCTAGCGGCTGCTGTATTACATTGGCTTTGAAGTATAGGAAGTATAAAGGCCATATTTTCAAATTACAGGCTATGAGATACCATCCAATAATCTCTCATTTACTTTGATATCCGCCAAGATCCCGGATAACCCCACGTATTTTTCACGCCTTCAAGCATCATTATCGAGTAAATATCTGAAAAAACCTAAAGCTGTCCTACTGTCACCTTTTGGTTACAGTCAATAAAATCATTCAAGTATCCTGATGTTAGCCGAATAAGCTGGTTTGCGGAGAGGCTCTGGCTTCTGGCAATAGTGGTAGCCCTTCCTTTTTCTTAAGATGGGACAGAATCTTGTCAATGACCTGTTGATCTTCGATACAGCGGTTCGAGGTATCGGCAATGACCTTAACTGCACCACCGCAATGAGAGCAAATTTCCACATCAATGTCGCCTAAAGCGCCTACTGTTGGTAAACACTCTTTTTAACCGCTGAGCCCAGG
>JBNMOT010000165.1:0-6926 GCA_051275515.1 Oleispira sp.
CAATGGTTCAGCAAGTGATTCGAGTCGACGATCCGCATGTTTGGTCGCTAAGTTTTGCAAGGTATTAATTTCAGTGCGAAGGCTGATGGTTTGGCCCGCAGTTCGCTGCTCCAACTGATCATGTGATACTTTTAACAGGTGATAATTTTTGGTGAAGCTATCCAATTGTTGACGCATACTTTGATGCGCAAGCACGTGTTTTTGCGATTTCCTGTGCCAATAATCACGGAATTCGCCTGAAATCATAACCGAGAGGATCATTCCAACGGCAAGCGAAAACGGAAAAGCCGCAAGATTGCCTGTTATTTTCATAAAAGAAGCGATACCGGCAATGGTCACTAATGCACAAATAAAACCTCTGGCAAAGCCATAACGCAATGATATGACTAAAGGGCCAAGGACAGGCCAAAAGAAATTATTCACAGTCGCACTCAGCTCAGGTGAATACGAATGAATCCATATGTAGGTAGAGATAGCTGCCACTATGATGACCTCAACCCGTGAAAAGCCTTCTTCTTTAAAGGCTATTGGTAATCTATCCAATAACATTATTGACTGTCCTATTTAAGATTTATTTTTTATTCTATGTTCAAGCCGTCTAATAATTCTTCGACTACGATTATGCCCGTTCCGCTAACGCTCTCTCTGCCCCAGCCTCCGCGGCTACCTGTTGCACGCCATAGGGTAGACATTTCTTTTGCTGACATAACTTCTAGACTAAGGCCTACAGCAGGTTCGCCATCTAAGCCGCTTTTGTAATGCCACTCTTCAACAGAACCGGTAATGACGTAATCCGCGGGGTAAGTTGCTATCCAATTTTTGGCATATTTGTCTTTGGCTGTGCTATCAAGAATATCCTCGAGCTTATTCAACTCAGGTTTGGGATACATCACCGCCTTTATTCCCTTTTTATACAGCTGCGTACTCAGAATTTGTTCTACTTTTTCTGCGGCCAATGGGCTGTTAGAGTTGTTTTCCAACGGCATAATTGCCCATACTGCTGAACCGCCCAATGTTGGACTATCTGGCACGTTATAAGTTGAACATGCCGTTAAACTTAATATGGATGCTAAAAGTAATAATGTTCGTTTCATTGATATGTCCTTGTTTAAAAAGAGTAGAAGTAACCCAGTGAGGTCTTTGACGATTGATCACCATTCCTGTCTTGGCTTTGCCAATCAACACTTAAATAGAGTTCATCGTTGCCAATTATTCGCCAGCCAAGTCCCGAGCTTACTGTCATATCAGCTCTGTCGGTCTCTAGGTTGTAACCTACAGAACCATCAAGCCAATAGCGTGGAGAAGGGGCTGTTGAGCCGGGTTTTCCTGGGGAGCCATGCCAAAAACGTTGGCCTAGCGAAATTCTCTGGTATCTATCATCAAGAAAATCGGCACTTGTTAAATCTTTTATTCCGTTATTCCAGCTATTTATACCGTTAAGTGGATCATTGTTCAGGTCTGCATTGTGCATTATATATTCGGCATATACTTGCCATGCTGGATCAGCAAAGAACAGTTGCTCACTAGCGCGAATAGAACCATCCCAACCCGTGCCGATCTCATCGCCAAAGCGAGTTGACATTTCATGATAATTAAAATTAAAAGCAAGAATGTTACGCGCATTTGGTTGGTAATGTAAAAAGAGGTTTATAAGGTTATCGCTACCTGCAATGGCAAGTTGTTGGCTTGCTCGTATATCATTGTTGAGTCCAACGCCTATAGCCCCTTTCCAATAGCTGCTAAGGGCGGCTTGGTACGTTGCTTTCAAACCGAGGCGCTTGTCTCCTAATCCATCAGCAATATCAAATTCCAACATGAAATCGCTGTTGTCTAATCGATAACTCGAACTTCCTCTGAGGCGGAGTTCATCATCAATAGTGTTACCGCTAAAAACATCCGGTGTGCCTGCAGTTTGATAATAGCTGCCTAACCGCCAGTAGCCATCATTGTGTGGGGCATAATATTCAACACTGAATATATTGATGTCCCAGGGATAGTTAGAGTCATATTGACTTCTTAAACTATGAGTCATAAAGGGATGTTGGGTAACGTGCATACTGCGCAACTGTTTTTCTACAGCACTATCGGTCAGTGTGCCTATTAATTCCTGGCCTTCCTTCCACGCTTTTCTATGTTGACCTGTCGCTTGTAAGGCATAATAACGGTCAGCTAATGGCAGTTTGAGTGAATGTATTAGCAAATACTCCATCGTTGATTTGTCGTTTTCTTTAATGGCAATCGCAAGCGCTTGCCACTGAGGCAGCTTATAGTTGGCTATCAGCGTACGTTGGTGCCAGAATTTAATCGATTCAGTTTGATCGAGGGCAAGCTGGTACTGAAAAAATTCACTAACAGTGGATGGAGTCGGATTCAATAACATCGTCCTAGTAGTCAGTTCAGATGCGGCTGCTTCACCAGCGATTAAAGCAATGAGCGATCGGAATGAAATTTCACCATCAGGCAATGCCAATAGTTCTTTTGATAAGTAACGTGCAATATACAGACGTAAACGGTAAGCCTTATCATGCTGTCCAAGCATTTTCTGTAATGAGGCATAGTGAATTAACACGGCCACATTGGGTTTTTCAACCTCAGTTAATTGTTTCCGGTACCACAGATCCGCTTGTTTATAATCCCCAAGCTGCTGGGTCGCGGCTGCAAAAGCCGGCCACAGTTGTTGATTGCCACTTAAGGGCAAATTGTATGTACTATAAAGATGTCGAATGATTTTTTGATCATTTATCTCAATCGCCCACCACAGATAACTGGTGATTGCGGGTAAATAAAGCGGGTCAGAGTGAAGTGTTTGTCTAAAAAGACGGTGTGCAGCATCGCGTTTATTTTGGTGTACAGCAAGAAGCGCCCGATAGTAGAGTACTTCCGTATTTCCTTTTATATTATCGTTCTTTAGTGCTAATGCCAGCAACGCATTCATTTTATCACCATCACCATATTCATAGGTTGCGCGCACGGCAACGCGCAGTAGTGATTCATAGGAAGTGCGTATTGCCAGAAGTAATAGTTCCTTATTTTGGGATTGTTCATAGAGCTCGATTATTCCTGGAATGTCATTTTCGGTAAACGGACTATTTAGCTGGATATAGCGATAAACATCCAAATTGGCACTCGAGCGTGCGATAAGCTGTTTTTGGCTTGCTGAAGCAAGTGCTTTATCACTGAGATCCCATGACAGCGAAGAGACGTTTTTCAGATATTTTGTATCAGCTTCCTGCCAATTGTCTGGTGCCGTTAAAACAGCAAGTGCCTGTTTGGGTTGGTTGAGCATTAGATAGGCGGTTGAAAAACGGTTTGCTTCTTCAAATGTAGGTTTTCTATATGTTTTTAGCTTGGCATATTGTTCTACTACACGTTGGTGATTACTTCTATAACTGTAAAGACGAGAAAGCTCGCTAATGAGCTCAGTGTCATGAGCGCGTTTTTTACTTAAATTTGTAACACTTAAGACCGCGGCTTCGGTACCTTGGGATTTCTCTAGGGCGTTTAACCAGTCACCGTATTCTGCAGGATTTATCTGATTATTCTTTGCAAGCTTATTATAGAAAATACCTTCGTGCTGTATGTCTCCCAATGCTTTGGTTTCATCTAGGGCTTCACGCAATTGGATTTCTAATGGATTATTGTCAGCAATAAGTAAACTTATTTCAAACGCCTTATCTGTATTTCCTTGCCATCGATAAATTTGGTGCAATCGAATGAGCCTTTCACGCTTAGCGTCAATATCGTCAGAATTAACAGGCATAAGTGAGGCTGCACTGGTTTGTATCTGGCTGCCCTCTAAGCCTCCAAGTTCCAATGTTTCAGACAATAATTTCAATGCACTACCATAATCAGATGTTTGTAATGCTAGATCGATCAGTTCATCATGATCTGTTTTATCGCTCTTTATATGCGGTTCTAATAGGAGAAATGCTTGTGCTGGCATGCTTAGTGAGATGGCGGCATCTGCGAATTTTCGAGCCATATCAGCGTCAGGAATCGCGCTAATCGCGCTAAGCAGTGATCTGGTTTTCGCAGTTGAATCTATTTTTAAGGTACGTTCAGTTGAGTAAGCACCTGCAAGTATTAAATCCAGATAAAGCGAGTGTGCGTGCCAGTCCTCAGTTTCACTGGGGTCATCAAGTAATGGCTCAATAAGTGTAATGCCCTCGCGAATATTCCCCATTTGGTAAAGAGTTTGTGCCATTAGCAACTTTATATCTCGATTCTCAGGCTCTCGATCCCGCAAAATTGTTAAAAAGGATAATGAAATGTCAGGTGATGTAGAGCGTGCGATTAGTTTTAATAATATAGCTTTTGTGGGTGCAACAAGCCATAACGCGCTTAAAGCTGCGAGCGTTAGAATCACCAGCGACCAATTATTTAGAATTTTAATTCTTGGTTTTTCCCTGGTTTTTTTTATCTCTTCAGGTGCAAGTTCTTTCATAATTATATATATCTTATTTTTATAGCATGTGTTGTTAAATTTTTTATATTTTATGGTTGTTTTATTTATAGCTATATTGATAGATCTAGTTATTATTTTTACTGTTCAATTGCAGGTGAATTGTCCTTCAAACCGTCCTGACTCCGCCGACTGTAAAACTAATGTTGTCTTACCCGTAAAAGATGTTGTTAAGGGCTTGTTGCTGTTTACTTTACAGCGCGCACCGTGGGCTATTTCTAGTTTAAATGGTACGTGACTATCAAATGCCCACTCGATTATATTTCTATTTTTCACCCATTTTGATAGTGAGGCATTCGCACTGGCCAGCCGAACGTGGGTATTTGATTTTGTGGAAAGCGCAAGGCGTGTACGCGGTGATGTCAGCGTAAGATATTTACCATCAGGTCCCTGCGCCCAGCCGGCTATGTTACTTCTGTCTGTTACAGGAAAACCTAGTTCTTCAGATAGCCGAATGCTGCGAACACCCGATGAGGTAACTAACCAGTCACCGTCCAATGTTTTAGCTAACCCTGTTTCATATAGCTGTCTGGCCCGGGATGAATACTCACTGAGAAAAAGTGGGGTCGTTTTTTGTTTAAGAGCCCAGTCATGCACGGCCTTTAAACTATTGAGTGATGCGGGGTAAGCGCCTGAATACATGTGGTAATAAATACTGATGGTTTTCAATCTACGGGGGCTGCCCAGCAATTGGAATGTTTCAATTGTGCGGCTATAACCATCATGATGTTCATTCCATAAGTTAGTGTAGAGATTTTCATTCAAGACCGGAGCATAAACCTGTACGACAGACGGGTACCAGGTAATGGTCGGTGACACATGGGTATAATCGTTGTCGCCACGAACGACAAAGGTATTACCACCATTTACATTTAACAGCGCTGCGTTTTCGGCAATGGCAAGAATATCTTCACCAGGGTCTGCCTTACCGGACCATAATATGACCTTTACTTTTTTACCTTCAGGCGCAAGGTTGTTATTGATGTAATTTGTTGAACCTATGATTTCTTTATTGTAATCGAGTGTATAGCCGGGAATTGCAAGGTGATCACCATAATCCTTCTTAGATATTGTTTTTGTATCATCCCAGAAAAAAGGATGACTAAAGGTATGAGACGCAATTTCAATATGGGGTAGTTTAAAGATTTCTCTCGCAACGGCTTCTAATTGAGGACTTTGTTTTGGATATAGACCCTGTATTCCTATTTCGCCTTCAATGACAGAAACAGTTTGCGGAAAAGTATAAGGTTTAAAGACATTTTCAAGCAGAACTTCCGCAGTATAAGGCTTACCTGGAAACCAGCCTACAGACGGAAAACCGTCGCCATCAACATGGCTGGTTAAGATACGTCTTCCAGATTCCGTTGTTACATCGGCAGCAGGAATAGGGGGGAGGTTTAAGGTTTCTTTGATTAACCGAAAAGGGTCAACCAACCAAGTTTCTTTATTAATAGGTAAGTTTGCCACAGGTAACGGCGCAAGAATTGCGCCTCCCCATGCGGCGCTAAAAATAAGCGCCGATTTTTTGTTATTTTCGTCAGTTACGTTAACTTTAACCTTTATTTTCTTACTAACAACTTGCCAGTGAGTGTATTGCTCGAACTCACTAAATAAAACAGGGTAGCGTTTAGCAAACCAGTTTTTGCCTTTGTTTATCTTAATTTTGCCGCTTAACTTACCCGCTTTTTTAATGCCAAGTTTGGTCAGTAATTCATGGTCCGTAGGCAGTGAGTTCAAAAACAGAATAGGGCGGGTATTGATAACCTGCTTCAACCATTGTTGAAGTGCCGGCTGCTTGTTATAAGAACCTTCTTCCAGCCAGATCACTATTGCCGCATATTTACTCATATCAATTGTCGAATAATTCATTTTTTCAATATCTTGGCAATCAGGTACATAACCTTGATATTCAATTGGCATTGATAACAATCGATGGCATTGTGAATCGGGCAGATTGCCAACACTGCCATCATATAACCCCAAAACACGCTTTGCGATGGGTTCAATCGTGCTAACGCCAAACTCATACAGCATGCCATCGCTCACATACGGGGTATATCCTTCTTTGATTAACCGTCTGGCTGCTTTTTTTTGCACTTTTCGATTAACGGTTGGCAGATAGTCAATGACAATAGTTTCAATATTCAGAGCTTTGACAGCGTCTAACTTTACTTTTAGCCATTCTCTGTCACTGGGTTTGACTTGCGTGTAGCTTTTGGATACGGGGTTGTAGCTGTGGTAAAGTGATTCAGCGACTACTGCATAGGGTGGATTTTTTAGCTGATCAATAATTTCAAACCCCCGGTTTAAAATCAGTGTTGGTTTTGGACTTAACGAGTAAAAATTATTGATAATATGGATCAGTGCTTTTTGCTGTTGAGCTTGAGTCGTTTGATCCTTTGCAAATAAAAAATAACTGTCTAGTGTATCGAGAAATAGTCCATCAAAGCCTTTATCTAAGTAT
>JBNMOT010000166.1:0-6861 GCA_051275515.1 Oleispira sp.
CTCACCTTATGAACCGGATGGTTCGCGGCGAGAAGGCTTCTTATTTAAAGAATCTAATCAGTTTACAGATACAGACTACCTTTGGGGGAATGCGGCATATAGTTTTGCCGCAGTCACAATACGGGCCTACTGTGAGTCTGGTTGGTTTTCACATATACGAGGCATACAGTCTGGCAAGTATCGACAAGGTTTGGTTGTAAAGGTACCTCAGAGTCATTTTTGCGTTACTCGTCGATTAACAAAAAATAAGATGTCAGTTAATTTACAAGTCGGTGATAAGCTTGAAAAACAATTAGCAGATAATGGTTTCATACCCGTAGCATCTGTTTCAGAAACTGAATTTTTATCATTTTATAGTAATGCGTCAGTGAATGAACCTAAAAAACACATATCGACTTCAGACACAATAAATGCACGTTTAGCGTCGATGCTTCAATATATATTGTGTGTTTCAAGATTTGCTCATTATATAAAAGTGATGGGGCGAGATCGCATCGGTAGCTTTGAAAGTGCAGAACAAATAGAACATTACTTTCAGCGATGGTTGCATTCGTATACCACATCGACCGAAGAAGTATCTGATGAAATAAGAGCAAGATTTCCATTAAGCGAGGCCAGAATTCAGGTGAAAGAAACGGTTGGGAAGTCAGGCCACTATTACTCCGTGGTTCATTTGCGGCCACATTTCCAGCTGGATCAGATGATATCAAATATAAGATTAATAACCGAACTGTCACCAATATTAAATCGTAATGGATAATTAAATGTTAAATGTTAATAGCCGTCTTCAAAGTGAAAGTATTTCTGATGTTATTTCAGATTATATTCAGCAGTTAAAAATCACACCAAGTAATAGCGACGTACGCAGTGACTTTATTGAATTACTGTGCATCGATGGTCAACTAGAACGTGCAGATCAGCAGTTGTCGTTATTAATTAAACAATGTCCAGAGTATTTGGTTGGTGGTAATAATTTACGTCAACTTATTCATGCAGCTCAAGCAAGGGTCGATTTTTTTAATGGAAATGCCACGGCAAAACTATTAGTCGGTGACCCTGAATCATTCCAGCATTTTGTCGAATTGATATTCGCCCGTAATCAAGGGTTGGTGGATCAAGTTATTCATCATACAACGCAATTAGACGCCAAGCGTAAACCTGCACCTTTAACCGTTAATGGGGTTGCCTATGAAGATTGTCGTGATCTTGATGATGTATTAGCGGGTTATATCGAAGTGTTTGGCACGGATGGACAATACTATCTTTTGCCGTTTTCTTCCATCCATCGCCTTCAATTCATGCCGATCTCTTCGTTAGTCGAAATGACGTGGCGTAAAGTTGATATTGACGTAATTGATGGGCCAAGTGGAGATGCGTTTATCCCAATGACTTACCTGACGAGTTTAACTGATGCAGAGAAACTAGGGAAAGAAACAGATTGGAGAGAAATATCATCGACTCCTGTTGTTATTGGTCAGGGGCAAAAAATGTGGCTGGTCGGTGAAGAAGCGATGGCTGTAATGCAATGTGAATTAATTGAAGGCGCAGCTGTAAATTGAATCTTTACAATGTGATTGCTAAATGTATTTACCGTTAAAACCATCTTTGCTCGATAACCTGATCGATGAATCACCAGAAAGTTCTGTTGAGCAACCTCAGCCCTATACCCTCAAGGCGTTAAAAAAGAGCGTTAGGCGAGATCTTGAGAATTTATTGAATTCGAGAGTGTGCTGGCACCTATGGCCAAAACATTATAGTGAACTTAATGTGTCGGTACTAAATTATGGTTTACCTGATTTTTCGGCTTTACCTTTTAGTCGTACCGAGGGGCAGGTGCATCTCTGCAATCTTGTTGAAGAAACAATAAAGCGTTTTGAGCCTCGTTTTGATTCTATATGTGTATCGGTAATAGGTGAAGGTGAATCAGAAGATCGGATTCTTCGCTTACGTATTCAAGCGATATTTCGAGTGGGTTCAGCTGAAGAAGAGATCGTTTTTGACTCAGAAGTTGAGCCTATCAGTCTTGGTATTAAAGTAGAGGAGTCTTAACATGAGCGATGATTTACTAAAGTATTATAATCGTGAACTGGCTTATATGCGTCGAATAGGGGCTGAATATGCAGAGAAGCACCCAAAAATAGCGGGTAGATTACGGTTAAGTGAAGATCAAGTTGAAGATCCCCATGCCTCTCGTTTGATCGAAGCATTCTCCTTATTAACGGCTCAAATTCGCCGTAATTTAGATGATAATTACCCTCAGTTGACGGAAGCACTTATTGGTCAGCTCTATCCAGACTACCATGCCACCCTTCCCCCCATGAGCGTGATTAAATTAAGCGCGAAAGACAATATTAATGTTGGTTTTACGATTGATAAGTCGGAATCGGTTGAGCTGGTGGCGAATCATTTTAAACGTTGCCAGTTTCAAACATGTTATCAAACCTTGTTATGGCCTTTTGACGTCAGTGCGGCGACGTTTGAAAATGCACCGTTTCATGCGCCAGAAGCCAAATTTCCGAAAGCGGCTTGTTCGGTTTTAAAGCTTACAGTGACAGGGGCTGATGAACAGCATGTGCTGTCAGGTTTTGATTTTAATTCTATTCATTTTTATTTGAATGGTTTACCTCATATCAGCTATCAGTTATATCAATTTTTACTGCGTTCTGCGGTCGGCATTGCCATTGTTCCAAAAGGGAATGAACAAGCGATTAAATATTTATCAGCGAAACACCTTCAAGCAACGGGGTTTGACGATGATCAAGCGGTTATTCCGTATTCTAAGCAAAGCTTTTCAGGTTATCGTTTGTTGGTTGAATATTTTTTATTGCCAGAGAAATTTCTTTTTATCGAATTAAATCAGCTTGACTCATCTTGGTTTGGTGATAGTGATCAGGCTGATATTTACATCTATTTTGATGAGCCATCAGATGTGATGCCCAAACAGCTGACCAAAGATAATATTCTATTGGGTTGCACCCCTATTATTAACTTGTTTGAAAAGCAAGTAGAGCCGATAGCGTTAGATAATGTGACTTATGAGTATCCGATCACGCCATCGTATAATCAGTCAGAGGCAAACGAAGTTATTAGTATTGAGCGAGTAAAAGCTTATAACTGGAATAATACAGAGCTCGATGTTACGCCTTTTTATGGTAGTGAGCATCCGATCTACCCTACGGGAAGTGAATTGTTTTGGAGTATTCGTCGCGAAGATGTTAATTGGGCCGGGGGCTTTGATGAACCAGGAAGAGAGACCTATATATCCATTGTTGATCGCAACACCAAGGGGTTTGAGCCAAGTAATAATGATCGCTGGAGTTTAAAAATAGAGACCTTATGCAGTAATCGTAATTTGGCAGCACGGTTACCCTTTGGTGGTGGTCAACCCAAAGTCTTTTTGGCAAAACATGGCGATGCGTTTGAAGGCGTTCGCTGTTTATTTGCTCCAACAGAACCTGTACGCCCGAGATTGCATGATAGTACGCGCTGGCAGTTATCTAAACTGATCACGCTTAATACATTCACCAGCGGTGATAGTCTCTCTACATTGAAAGAAACCCTTAGGCTTTATGATTTTAAAGCCTCGCCACAAACGAAAGTGCTAATTGACGCCATTGTTGGTCTTAAGATCAGCCCTGCAACGGCAAGGGTTAATCAAAAAGGGCGAGTCGGATTTTGCCATGGTTCAGATATTGATCTGACTTTTACTGCCAGTGATGTTCCAGAGCCAACTATCTTTCTGTTTAGTCATGTTATTGCTCATTTTTTTGCTCAGTATGCTGCGGTAAACAGTTTTACGCGGTTACGAGTTTGGCTTAAAGGACAAGAGCAACCTTTTTATGAATGGCCTGCCTCGGCAGGTGGGCAGGTACTATTGTGATGCCACCATTAAATGTAGAACAGCTTAATAACCATGATTTGTATGAGGTCGTCTTTGCGATTGAACGTTATTTGATGCAAACGGGGCAAACGTTAGAAATCGGTACGGATGCACTTATAGATAATGAGAAAGTTCGGTTTCAATCTTCACAGCATCTAGGCTTTTCTGCCAGTGAAGTAAAAGTGACTCAGCAGCAAAACGAGAAGATTGCATTAGAAGTGAGTTCACTTGGGTTAACAGGTCCTGCTGGTGTTTTGCCGCGTCATTACACTGAACTCGTTTTGCAGCGCATAAAGAAGAAAGACTATGCGTTCAAAGATTTTCTAGATCTATTTAACCATCGCATCATCTCGCTTTACTACAAGTCATGGGAAAAATATCAATATGCTGTTCAGCATCAGAATTATTTATGGGGTAAGCATAGTGATATGCACGAGGTGCTGAAATCGCTAACGGGGGCACGGTACGACAGTGATATTTATTGGGGAGGATTGCTAGCGAAGACCGTCCGTAATCGATCATCGTTGGAAGCTATTTTATCTCATAAATTGGGGTGTTCAGTAGCCGTTAAAGAATTTGAAGGACGTTGGATGCCGTTAAAAGATAGCGAGCAAACCGCGTTAAGTTCTTCGTTAATACCTGAAGGTCAGCATGCGAAGCTAGGCCATTCAACAGTGTTAGGGAAACGGGTTTGGGATGTAAATGCTGCGATTAAAATCGTTATTCATGCTGCCGATGTAGAGTTAACGCGTCGGCTGACTCAGAAAGGAGAGTTGCTTCAGGCGATCCAGCATATCACCCAGCATTTTGTCTCAAGTGCTACGGCCATCGATTGGCAGGTGCAAACGTCTTATATGGATTTACCTACCGCAACATTAAAACGGAACACCACTCAGTTAGGTCGAAGCGCCATGCTGGGTATTCGGTCATCGCTCGCTTTTCAGTCAGCGAGTATCTCGCTAAATTAATATCAGTTTTAGGATGGATTATGTCGACAATGACATTGACGTCTTTGGTGGACAAATTAACACCAGAGGCAAAAAGGACACTGGAATTGAGTGCTGCGCTTGCCAATTCACGCAGTCATTCAAGTGTAGAAATTCTTCATTGGCTTATCAGTATTGTTGACGCTCAGTCTAGCGATTACGTTGCTGTTAGTCGTTGCTTTGACATCAATGATGCTCAATTAAAACAAGATTTGATGGTGAAATTAGAACGCCTGCCAACAGGGTGTGATGATGCGCCAGGGCTTGCGGTACATACTGTTAATCTATTACGTCAAGCTTGGCTAGCAACGACCATTGAATTTAATGACAACAGTGTAGGTGCGGTGCACCTGTTATATACCATGCTGGCAGATGACAGCTTATCTTCTATCGTCAGCTTCTATAGTAAAGAGCTCGGCAAAATCTCGCCTGCTCAGCTTCTTCATGTTTGGCCAGAATTAGTGGCTAAACAAAAAAGTAACGCTGTAGCTCAAGATCAACATTTATCTGCGGGAAGTCAAACACCAGCGTTGTCTCAGTTTACCATTGATTTAACAGAGCAAGCTCGAAACGGTGAAATTGATCCTATTGTGGGGCGCGATGATGAAATTCGTCAGATGATCGATATTTTGTCTCGTCGCCGTCAGAATAATCCTATTTTAACAGGTGAGGCGGGGGTGGGTAAAACGGCTGTTGTTGAAGGGTTAGCCCTTCGAGTTGCCGCGAATGACGTACCTGAAAGTTTGCAGGGTGTCGTTATTCGCTCGCTTGATCTTGCGTTATTGCAAGCTGGAGCTGGGGTTAAAGGTGAATTTGAGAATCGCTTAAAGTCTGTGGTAAGTGAAGTGAAAAACGCACCTGTGCCAATTATCATTTTTATAGATGAAGCACATGCGATGGTGGGTAGTGGCGGGCAAGCAGGGCAAAGTGATGCCGCTAATATTTTAAAGCCAGCTTTAGCACGTGGTGAATTACGTACTATTGCCGCAACAACATGGGCTGAATATAAAAAATATTTTGAAAAAGATGCAGCACTTGCTCGGCGATTTCAGGTTGTTAAAGTGGAAGAGCCGAGTGAAGACTTAGCCGTTGTAATGTTGCGAGGCTTACTGCCTGTTATGGAAACGCACCATCAGGTCACGATTACCGATCAAGCACTACAAGCAGCGGTAAGACTTTCTCATCGCTACATCAGCGGACGACAACTTCCTGATAAAGCGGTGGGTTTGTTAGACACTGCCTGTGCTCGTGTGGCGATGAGCCAAGCGACAGATCCCGCTAAAATTGAAGCATTGAAAAAATATCAGCAGCAGTTAGAAGCTGAAATTATCCAACTTGAAAAGGAACAAAAAACAGGAGGGGATCATCAAGAGCGGCTACATAACTTGCAGTGCGAACTAGATACAACCGCGACTGATTTACAGGCGTACCAAACACTTTGGCAACAAGAATGTGTGTTAATAAACAGAGCAAAAGCATTATCGTCGACAGTGCTTGAGTCCATTGAACCGATTGATGAACAAGTAGAACTGATTGAGATTAAACAGCAGTTATCAGCGAATAATGAACCAATGGTGTTTTTTGAAGTCGATGAAAATCTTATCGCAGAGGTTGTTTCAGATTGGACTGGGATCCCATTGGGAAGAATGCAAACAGATGAGATCCAGCAGGTATTGGCACTTGATAAGCATTTGAAAAAAAGAGTGATTGGTCAAGATCATGCGTTGAACCATCTTGCTGAAGTAGTAAAAATTTCACGTGCTAATTTGAATGATGAAAATAAGCCCAATGGTGTATTTTTATTATCTGGACCAAGTGGTGTAGGTAAAACTGAATCTGCTTTGGCCTTGGCTGAGCAAGTTTATGGTAGCGAAGCGCATATTACGACAATAAACATGTCGGAATATAAAGAAGAGCATAAAGTGTCTTTATTACTCGGTTCTCCCCCTGGTTATATAGGATTTGGAGAAGGAGGGGTGCTTACAGAGGCTGTAC
>JBNMOT010000167.1:0-6677 GCA_051275515.1 Oleispira sp.
ATGGTTGCAGCGGTTGCTTTATTGAACGTTTCTTTCGGAAACATTAGAGTGATTATTTTTGCCGTCTTGATACCTCCTTTTCTGGCGGTATTTGGCATTATCGCAGGCAAAATTATAGGTTTGGAGAGTGGCTCGATACTTGTACTCGCAAGTCTCACTGCCAGTGCATCATACATTGCCGCACCTGTTGCTATCAGAGCAGCTATTCCTAAAGCAGATATTGGCCTTGTTATGCTTGCTTCGTTAGGGCTGACATTCCCATTCAATGTTTTAGTGGGTATTCCGCTTTATCATAGTTGGCTGTAACTAAAAATATCACTCAATAAAAAGCCCCAATACTTAATCGTGTTGGGGCTTCAATAACTTTTAGTGTCTAGAGGCTTGAAACGAACTAGCATGTTGCATTTATAACTATCTCCTTTTCGCACACAATCAATTAAGCCACTATTAAGTTTTCAACCAAATTGATTGCTAGCTTAATTAGCGATTAATTTTCAAACTGTAATTCAGCAAGCCTTGCATACAAGCCACCTTTTTTTCGCAGTTCGACCGCATCGCCTATTTCAACAATTTCACCATATTCCATGACGACGATTTTATCGGCCTTTTGTACGGTGGCTAATCGGTGGGCAATAATCAATGTGGTTCGGCCTTTTATGGCGGCATTGAGTCCTTCTTGCACGAGTATCTCAGATTCGGCATCGAGTGCACTGGTAGCTTCGTCTAATAATAAAATAGGCGCGTTTTTTAACATGGCGCGCGCAATCGCAATGCGTTGTCTTTGCCCACCTGATAAACGTGTACCACGCTCGCCTAAGAAAGTGTTGTAACCATCGGGTAATTGCACGACAAACTGTGCTACTTGTGCGGCATTTGCGACCGCTATTACTGCTTCATCGGTCGCATCTGGTTGCCCGTAGCGTATGTTGTCGAATACATTAGCTGAAAAAATAATAGGGTCTTGAGGCACAATCGCAATTAATCGACGTAAATCATGCAAGCTGATGTCATTAATATTTTGGCCATTAATAGTAATGTTGCCGGTTTGAGCATCGTAGAATCGTAACAGTAATTGAAAAACTGTGGTTTTACCTGCACCTGAAGGCCCAACCAAAGCCACGGTTTCACCGGCATTAATGTGCAGGTTAATGTTCTTTAACGCTGGGTTAAGTGGTCGTGATGGGTAATGGAATTGCACATTGTTAAATTGAATATCGGCTTGGGAACTGCTGACTAGTGGTGAGGGATTAGCCGTTTCAGTAACGGCTGTTTCTGTATGCAATAATTCGAGCAAACGCTCAGTGGCACCAGCGGCACGCATAATGTCGCCCCATACTTGAGCCATTGTACTTACACTACCCGCTACCATGGCGGCATATAAGACAAATGAAGCAAGCTCCCCGCCCGTCATCACGCCGTTACTTACTTGTCGTGCGCCTAACCATAATACAAAAATAATCGTGCCCATCACCGCGGTAATAATCACTGCGGTGAATAATGCTCTGACCTTTGTTCTTCGAATTGCAGTTAAAAAACTTAACTCTGCACTATTAGCAAAGCGGTTAGTTTCACGCATTTCTTGCGTATAAGATTGCACTGTTGGCATGGCATTTAAAATTTCACCTGCCATGGCTGAGCTATCGGCAATACGGTCTTGTGATTCACGTGAAAGTTTTTTGACTGATCGGCCGATTAACATGATTGGGAAAATCAAGCAGATCATTAAACCAATATTGATTGAAAACAAGTAAAAACTGGTCACGGCAAGCATAATCATACCGCCAACAAACTGAAACAAACTGCGTAAACCCATCGATGCCGAACTACCCACGACCGTTTGAATAAGCGTCGTATCCCCCGTTAAACGAGAGAGCACCTCGCCCGTTTGTAGCGTTTCAAAAAACTGTGGTGATTGCCTTAATACGCTGCCATAAACTGCACTACGCAAATCTACCGTTACGCGCTCTCCTATCCACGAAACCATGTAATAGCGTGAAGAAACCATAAGTGCCCAAAAAGAAGCTAAACCAAATAATACGCCAAACTTGGTATCGATATTAATCGTCGGGACTTGGCCATCACGATTACCAAAGCCAACATCAATTAAATCACGAAATGCTAATGGCACTAATAGTAAGGTTGCCGAAGCCAAGCATAGCAACACAAAAGCAATGCCCATTTGTAAGCGATAAGGTTTTAAAAAAGGCCATAAATCTTTTAACGAGACAACGCGTTTTGATTTATCTCTGCCTTTATGACTGGTCGTATTTTCTTGCGTCATTGATTGAGGTTTCTAAATGAATAATTAGGTATGACAACAGAGTAGCTTTAACGTGCGAACTTGTTTTCGCTTGGTTAATATCTAATAGGCGATTACTGCATAACCAGCTTATGCTTGTTATGAGTAAACACGAGTAAAATCATACCAATAACAATCACAACAGCGCCGATAGGCTTACCCAAATCTTGAGATAAATTAAGGCCGATTGCGGCTGTCATAATATAAGAAATGGTTACACCGGTAGTAATAACCGCAGGAATGCTGACAATCCAATGAAAGGTGCCACGGTCAAACAGGTATTTAGTGGCTAACCACAACACACTGGTAGACAACAACATGTTTGAGAACGCGAAATAACGCCAAATTAATGAAAAGTCGAGCTTAGTCATAAAGTAAGCAATAGTCAAAATAGGTATTGCTAGCAATAAGCGGTTACGCACACTTTGTGGAATATTAAACGCATCAACCACGGTTAAGCGTAATGAACGAAACGCGGTATCACCCGAGGTTATAGGGAACACAGCCACGGCGACAATCGCCATAATGCCGCCAAATACACCTAAGTAACTGTTCGCGATGTGGTTCACCACTAATCCAGGACCGCCTTGATCGAGTAATTCTGTTAGTCCTGCATAACCATCAGGAAACGCGGCAATACCGGCTAGCGCCCAAACGCAGGCTACGATGCCTTCACACAACATTGCGCCATAATACACTGGACGCACGTATTTTTCGTTGGTTAAACAACGAGCGATAATAGGCGCTTGGGTCGAGTGAAAACCACTGATCGCGCCACAAGTAATCGTCACGAATAATAGCGGCCAAGTCGGCAAACCATCCGGGTTAGGGGTTAAGAAATCATGAGCATGGTCGGCCTCAAAATAGGCCATAAAATCCCCCGTTACCGGTAAGTGTGGCGCATCGATTAATAACGCGACCGCGATCATAGTGGTCATCACTATCATTAACAAACCAAAAACAGGGTAAAACTTGGTGATGATTTTATCGATAGGCAACAAGGTCGCTAAAAAGTAGTAACCCAAAATAACCAGCACCCAAAAGGTATTGTTCGCTAAAAACGTACCTTGGAATGAATCCAAATTACTTAATAAACCCGCTGGGCTCATGATAAAGACCACACCAACAAAAAACAACAACATGGCGGTAAATATCAGCATAAAGCCCTTGAATACCACGTTGTAATAATGGCCTGCGATTTCTGGCAGACTTTTGCCGCCTTCTTTAATGCTCATCACACCAGAGAAATAATCATGAACAGCACCGCCCAAAACGTTACCGATAACAATCCACACTAATGCAATTGGGCCATACAACGCACCCAAAATAGGGCCGAAAATAGGGCCTACACCGGCAATGTTTAAAAACTGGATTAGAAAAGCGCGAACAGGATGAATAGGCAGGTAATCCACACCGTCACTGAAGAGAGATTGCGGAGTGACAATAGTCGGGTCGATCCCTGCTTGTTTTTCAACAAAGGGGCTATAAAACTTATAGCCAAGGATCAATATAGTGATACAAATAAAAAAGATGGTCATTACAGCGCGCGTCTCTGTTTAAGGTATTTCGAAATAGAGCGCGACAAACGCACCCAGTCTTTAATGCTATGAATATGTTTAATAATTTAACAGAACGTTAAAATATGATGGAGATAATAGCAAACTCGAACACAACAAATGGAAAATACCCGTTATTTCTACTAACGACTGGTTAAAGAAAATGTAACTAACCAGCATTTATTAAATAAATGGGGCAAAGTCGTTGATTTCCCTAGTCGACAAAGCCGATGCTTTTTGGGGTGGCTTTGCTACCGCTTTTGATGTTACCCGACTGTACCGCCTATATTTATGGTCTGTTGAGCAGTTGTAAAATTAGTTAACAAGACGCTCATCACAATTCACCCTAAATAAGACGTTTTTATGATCTCAACGGTCACTTGTTAGCTCATACTCGCTAAAGACCCTAAATTAAATCAATATTAGAATGACCGTATTTGGCACGTAAACGACGGAATGTTAAAAGTCTGCTACCGACTGTGGATTCAACCGGTCGACGCACTACATGGAACGATGCGATAGCAAGTAAGTAGTGCAAGCCCTGTCAGTCGTTTGAGAGCCAAAGCGTTAGCGAGGCGACGAGGACGTCGGAGGCAAATGGTCGTCAATGCACGGAGTGGAATTAAGCCATGGATGGATTAATTCTTTCATGAGTACGGTGACTCGCTGGATTAGAATTATTAGGCCTTATTATTGCTAATGCTGTAACTTTTTTGACGAAGCATTGGAATTCTATGGCACAAGAATGTCAATACAACTATTTCAGCCTGAAGTCGTTATCAAAACAATAAAAATAAGGAGCGTAAGATGATAGATCTCTCTCAAAAAACACGTCTTGAATGGGCGTTATTTTTGCTACGACTGGGCGTGTTCATTGTGATGTTTGCATGGACGCTGGACAAGCTTATCTCCCCTGAACACTCCGCTAATATTTTTGATAAATTTTACTTTATCGAGGGTATGGGGTCGCAAATATTAATGATCATCGGTAGCTTGGAAATGTTGGTTATTCTGGCTTTTTTGGGTGGGATTTGGAAACGCTGGACGTATGGTTTTGTTATGCTACTTCATGCCGTTTCCACATTTTCGTCATGGGAATTTTATACGGTCAAGATCAACTTATTGTTCTTTGCTGCTTGGCCAATGTTGGCGGCGTGTGTTGCACTTTATTTACTACGCGATTTGGATGTAAAATTTACGCTTAAAAGAACATGAAACCATATGCCGTTTTGATGTTGGGTTTGGCTCTTTCTGTATCGGCTCAGGCTGGGGCGGAAGATGAGCCCGATATTTTTTCAAAAGCAGCTATTCCTTTGTGGCAGGAACGAACATTTAAAGGTCATACCGACTATACGTTCATTCATGAGGATGACGCCCTTGTTTTAAAAGCCCATTGTAGCGGTACAGCCTCGGCTTTTTATAGATGGGCAGAGGTTGATCTAACTAAGACGCCGATCCTGCATTGGTCATGGAAAGTAGACAATATTCATCCTGGACTGGATGACATCAGCAAGAAAGGCGATGATTTTGCTGCTCGCGTTTATGTCGTCTATAAGGGAAAAATGCCGTGGAGTGTCAACGCCCTTAATTACGTATGGGCTAATGTAAAAGAAGTGGGAAGCTTCTGGCCTAATGCTTTTACTAAACGTGCTGTCATGATTGCTCAAAAATCAGGCGCACCGACAAAAAAAGATATCTGGATTGATGAGTTTCGCGATGTTCGCCAAGATTTTAAGCGATATTTTAATATGGATATCAACAGGATAGATGGCGTAGTGGTTATGACCGACTGCGACAATAGCGGCGGCGAGGCAACAAGCTATTATCGTAATATACACTTTGCACCTACACAATAAATCCAGTCTTTAAATGACGGTACAGTACAAAAGGCATCCTATTTGAATTGCTTTTTATCTGCTAGAAAATGGCGATAGTAACAGCGCTAAGTAACCCTTGTCTTTCAGTCCTTCAACACCAATCTTCATGGTGGCAAACCGCACTGTTTTTGATTTTGTATAAAAGATGCGATCCCAAAAACTAAAAATCGTACCGTAATTGGAATCGGTGTCTTTACGGACAGCGTGATGATGCACCCAATGGATGGAGGGCGTGATAATAATTTTTGACAAGACACTTTCAAAGCGCGGCGACATAGCGATGTTGGAATGATGAAAAAGCGTACAGGCCAGTACCATAACTTCAAACAGCACCACAGAGCTAAAAGGTACTGCAAAGATAAGGATGACAACAGCACGAACAAAGGTGGCGAAAAATATTTCTCCGAAATGAAAACGAATAGCAGAGGTGGTGTCTAGATGCTCATCCAGATGGTGCACCTCGTGAAATCGCCAGAAAAATGGGACTTCATGTACCGTGCGATGCCACCAAAAGATAAATAGATCAAGTAGGATAATATCCAGTATTAGTCCTGAATAATCTGATAGCCATTCTGGCCGTACCCACAAGGGATTTTGTGTCGCATAGTAGCTGACAGGCAATATAACGGCTAGCGAAAGCCCTATATTGACTGGCCAAAATGACAGGTTTTTAATAATTCGTGAAATCCAATGAGGGCTGGTTTTAGCCGCAGGACGTAAATGTTCAATCGCAAAGAGCAGCACGAAAATTGTGCCAACACTCCAACCTTTGTATTGCAGTACTTGATCTATTTCTGGCATAACTTTTATTCCAATCTAAAGCCAATAATCCCAAGAAGAACGTCAATCATAAATTGTTCCTTTTCTTTTATATGGGCAGTTTTTGTAGCCATCCAACAATCTGCCGTGTTTTATCGCTGAACAAACTTGCTGTGTACCATGCCC
>JBNMOT010000168.1:0-6526 GCA_051275515.1 Oleispira sp.
CGATTTGGCCACATCGACTTCTAAGGTATGTGCGTCAGTTAAGCGGCAATTCATATTGGTGAGCATTGGTGCTACGTCGAGATCGTGTCGTAAATCGAAAATAAAGGTTTCAACATCTAGCTTACTGAGCAATGCCTTCATGGTGGTGCATTCCACCAGCAAACCGGTATCGATAATACCAATGGTGCGACACAGCATTTCAGCCTCTTCAAGGTAGTGAGTGGTTAAAATAATGGTCACGCCTTGTTTGTTGATTTGTTTTAAAAATTCCCACATTGAACGACGCAGTTCAATGTCTACCCCGGCTGTTGGCTCATCTAAAATCAACAATTTAGGTTCGTGCATTAACGCGCGAGCAATCATTAAACGGCGTTTCATACCGCCAGACAGTTCGCGGGCTTGGGCGTGACGCTTTTGCCATAAATCAAGTTGGGTGAGGTATTTTTCAGCGCGCTCTAATGCAACCGCTTTTGGCACGCCATAATAACCCGCTTGGTTAACCACTATTTGTTGCACGGTTTCAAATTGATTAAAGTTAAATTCTTGCGGCACTAACCCGATACATAACTTGGCATGTTCGAGCTGCTTATCAATATCAAAACCAAATACCGACACTGTACCTGCGGTTTTCTGTACCAATGAGCTGATAATGCCGATAGTGGTAGATTTACCCGCACCATTGGGGCCAAGCAGGGCAAAAAAGTCACCTTGCTTTACCGTCAAACTGATCGACTTAACGGCTTCTACGCCACCTTTATAGGTTTTTTTAAGGTTTTCGATCACCAATGCATTGGCGTTATCGGCCATATTAAAATCCTCAACTTACTGTGAAAAAAAACTCCCACATCGGCGGGAGTTTATAAAATGATGTTGACTTAATCTAATGGAACGACTTTAGCAATGTAAGGCAAGTTGCGATACTGCTCTGCGTAGTCGATACCGTAACCTACAATAAACTCGTCTGGGATGGTAATACCAATAAAGTCGACATAAACGTCTACTTCACGGCGTTCAGGTTTATCTAATAACGTACAAAGCGCTAGGCTTTTTGGCTCACGCAGTAATAACATCTCGCGCACTTTGTTTAAGGTGTTACCTGAGTCGATTAAGTCTTCAACGATTAATACGTCACGACCGGCGATGTCAGACTGTACATCTTTAAGCACTTTCACATCACGCGAGCTGTTCATGGTATTACCGTAGCTCGATACTGACATAAAATCGATTTCAACATGGCCTTTAATACGGCGACACAAATCGGCCATAAACACTACTGAACCTTTTAAAAGGCCAACCATTAATAAGCGTTCACTGTCGGCGTAATGGGCATTAATACGTTCAGCTAACTGGTCTAGGGTTTTATTGATTTCTTGTTCAGAAATCATCATTTCAATGGTGTGCTTCATAAATCTCTCAATTGTCGATGTCGTGTGACTGAGTATGTCCATATCCCCAGCGACTCGTTAAGTCGTGTTCAATTCCCAAATGATCAAGTATTCGGGAAACCATGAAGTTTACCAGATCTTCTACTGATTTGGGATTATGATAAAAGCCTGGTGCCGCTGGCATGATAGTCGCACCATTACGGGTTAGGCTTAACATATGCTCTAAGTGTATGGCACTAAAAGGAGTTTCCCGCGGAACAAGAATCAATTGCCCTCTCTCTTTTAATACTACGTCTGCTGCTCTTTCGAGCAAATGATTACTCATACCCGTGGCAACAGCAGCCAATGTGCCTGTTGAGCATGGACAAATGACCATTTGTTTAGGCGCAGCGCTGCCAGATGCTGGCGGCGAAAACCATTCATCTTTGCCTAATACCACTAATTCACCTTTTAACGGTTCATCAACGTTATGCAGTTGTTCGAGTAATTGTGCTTTCGCTTTGTCTGGGTTCGCGCTTAATTGCAAACCGTGTTCAGTTGCTAACACCACCCGTGCGGCACTGGATATCATTAAAAATACTTGGTAATCGGCAGCCAGCAAACATTCAAGCAATTTAATGCCATAAGGCGCGCCAGATGCGCCCGTCCAGGCGAGGCTAATTGCTTTGGCTTTTTTGGCATAGGCCATGTTGTATCCTCTATCGGTTAAAGCCGTTACGCTAAAGCCTTAATCATTTTTTGGTGAATACCATTAAAACCACCATTACTCATGATAACTACGGTATCACCTTGCTTTGCGGTAGCGGCAACTGCGCTAATAATATCTTCAATGTTGTTAAACACAGTCACAGGGATTGGCGCATTAGCCATACTGGCTTTGATGTCCCAGTCAATATTGTCTGCTTGGTATAAGTAGCCCACATCGGCTAATACCATCGAGTTGGCAAGAGTATCTTTATGTACTCCGCTCTTCATGGTGTTTGAGCGGGGCTCTAACACCACTATAATGTTGCCATTAGGATTGTCGCTGGAAGCTACTTTAGCTCTTAAGCCTTGTAAAGTAGTGGCAATAGCGGTGGGATGATGAGCAAAATCGTCATACACAGACACGCCATTTACGGTCGCTAATAGTTCTAAACGACGCTTTGGTGGGCTAAATTGTGCCAACGCCTCAATAGCATGACTTGGCGCTACGCCCACATGACGAGCAGCCGCTATTGCCATTATGGCGTTTTCAATATTATGCTGACCTATTAATGCCCAGTTTACTATCCCTTGCGACTCGCCCTTAAACAGTACTTCAAACTCATGACCATCGTCTGCAATAGTACGCGACTGCCAAGCATTGGGTTCACCTTGGTTCGCTGAAACATTAACAGAATGCTCGGCTAAACCAATGGTTAAGCTTGTGGCTTTAGAATAGATTTCTTGCTCGCTCCAACAGCCCATATCAATCACTTGTTGCACGGCTTCAACGTCGCGAGGCCAAATCACCTTGCCCTCGCCCGGCACAGTACGAATAACGTGATTAAACTGGCGTTGGATCGCCGCTAAGTCGGCAAAAATATCGGCATGATCAAACTCAAGATTATTGATCACTAAGGTGCGAGGATGGTAATGAACAAACTTAGAACGTTTATCAAAAAAGGCACTGTCGTATTCGTCGGCTTCTACTACAAAAAATACTGAGTTACCTAAACGAGCTGACACGCCAAAATTTTGCGGCACACCGCCAATTAAAAAACCTGGCTCGTAACCACAGTATTCTAAAACCCACGCTAGCATGCTGGAAGTAGAAGTTTTACCGTGTGTACCCGCTACAGCCAATACCCAACGGTCTTGCAAAATATGTTCAGATAAAAACTGCGGCCCAGATGTATATTTTATGCCGCGATTTAGTACCGCTTCTACACACGGGTTACCACGACTCATGGCGTTACCAATAACCACTAAGTCTGGTTGATTGTCGCCTTCTTTACCTAATTGAGCTGGATCAAAACCTTGGATTAACTCGATACCTTGTTGCTCAAGCTGGGTGCTCATCGGTGGGTAAACGTTGGCATCGCTGCCGGTCACCTTGTGGCCCATTGCGCGGGCAAGTAGGGCTAAACCGCCCATAAAAGTGCCACAAATACCTAAAATGTGTACGTGCATACTTAACTCTAATTGATCCGTAATATGGCGGTTATTCTAATCTATTGTGCAACAGAATGTCAGTTAACAATGATTGAAATTAATCTAGACTATGTTGCTAATACAAAATAAAAAACAGTCCCATACTGAGAACGGTTGTGAGCAAGGTATTGCGGGTAACATAAGCCAGCACTGTGGCCACCAGCGCGCAGGTTAAATAGGGATTATGCACACTAATAGCTAGTTGGCCTTCTGGCACAAATACGATTGGGGCTAATATGGCGGTTAATACCGCAGGTGCTGAATAGCTTAAAAACGTTAAGGTGTTTTTACTTAAGCGAATAGGCAATTTAGGTTCTAGCAATAAATGTCGGCTGACAAATACCACTGCCGCCATAGATAAAATAATCAACCAGGTCATACGTTTTCATCCTTATGCGCGGTTACCGAACGCGAAGTATCTGAATGCGCTGTAACCGAATGAGCGTGTTCTGAACTAGCACTGTCTGAATGATCATTCTTTGAATTAGAGGCAGCTGATATCTTACTGTCCTCATTGGTAAATTTAGCGTAGCCCATGCCTGCTGCCATACCCGATATTGCTGCAATTAACAGCCCTGCTTGGATCGCAAATACCGCACATACCACCGCTAACGTAAGTGACACTAAAACACATATTAAAATCGACGGTTTTTTTACTGTCGGTACTACTAAGGCAATAAAGGTGGCGGCGATGGCAAAGTCGAGCCCAAGTTCGCCTAAATTGTCGATAGACTGCCCTGCGACAATGCCGAGTAAGGTGGCAATATTCCAGCCGATATAAAAAGTTAACCCTCCGCCCAAAGCGTACCAACGATCAAACTGGTGTTGGATTGGTTTATCGCCATGGTGAGCTTGATTAGCAATAGCAAAGAGTTCATCTGTGAGTAAAAAACCCAGACCTAAACGCCATTTTAGCGGCAACGGGCTAATATGGGTGCGCATCGCCATGGCATACAATAAATGCCTTGAAGTGATCAGTAAGGTAGTTATAAGAATACTGCCGATACCAATACCAGCTTTTATCATGCCGAGTGCAACTAACTGGGCGCTGCCAGCAAAGATAATGGCCGACATCGCCTGGCTTTCAACGGCTGTAAGGCCAACTTCAAGGGCGAACGAGCCAGCTAAAATCCCCCAAGGGATGACTGCTATTGTTAGCGGCATAACGGCAAGCCCGCCCGCTAAAAATGATTTGGTTTTAGTGGTAGTCACACTAATAGATTCGGTTGCGCTCACATCATCTCCTTATGGTGCACTGATAACGCTAACGCGCCAAGTGACAAGAAGATTAGCTTAACGTGAATAAATGAATAAAGCCCTTGAAAATTGATCATTATGGCGAAATTTAAAGCTATGTTGCTAGTGTCGATCTTGAGGGGGTTCATTATTATGTATAAAACCTATTTGTGAAATACACAAACTTCGATTGTGGCATTGATTTAATATTGATAAACAACAGGCACAGAAAATCATAACGTTAATATTTTAAATAACTTAATCAACATTACAATTTAATAATACTGATCTCAACATCCTTGCTTCAAGATGTATAAGTTATATTTTACATTTTTAAAAATAAGCAATAACTAAATATCAATAAACCAAATAATTTATTTTATATTGTTAATACAAAGATCAACATAAATTTTTATCATTAGCCAATAATGCGAATATTGATATTAGCTGATTTTATGTTAAATAAGCTCATGGGTTAACTCACGAATTTGTTGTTTTAGCCATGTGGTATCTTCATTATCAGCACTAGGATGAGTAACCAACACCAATTTTAAAGGCTCTACAACCTCAAAAAGACGATTACACTCGTACTCAGAGAGCTGACAAGCATGTAAACCGGAGTCATCATCTAACATGTCATACACCGCCTTGTAAGGCGTTATAGCGAGTGATTGACAGTCTGAAAGGTAATCAAATAAAGAAGACACGCTGGTAATAGTCATTTCGGTATTAAGAGATAAATCCTTAGCCTTGCAATACTCTTGGAATGGGTTAAGTATGGGAGCTTGGGTACCAATAAACGTATTGATATACGGATATTTAGCAATAGTTTCTAGAGAAATGTCCTGCTTTAATATGGGGTGTTTTCTGCAACTGAGCAAGTATTGTCGGTTCATTGTCGCAAGCACTTCAACCTGTAGTTTTTGGTCAAAACAAAGAATTTCTTCAGGACCTTTACAACAACACATCACAATGCAGTGTGGATCGCTAGTGACACTCTCTAAAGAATGACTACTCCAACTGCTCACATTAATATGAATATTTTTATTGTGCTCTTTAATCGCTTTCATCAATGCTCGCGGATAAGCATAAGCAATCATGCCTGGGATAACCAATTCAAAGTATCGATTATGCGACTGCTCAGCACTATTAAGTCGATTAAAATGCTTAGCACACTCCACTATCTCCTTAGCAATGGGATAAATTTTCCCAGCATAATCATTGGGTACTAATCCGTATTTCCGTCTAATAAAAAGATCATCGCCAAATATTAGTCTTGCTGTATGTAAACAACGACTTATCTTTGAAGCTGGTACATCTAAAATTCTAGAAACATGTGTCGCTGATTTATTTTCATAGAGACTCACTAATATAGATAGTGTTAATAAATCTAATTTATCTAAGTCAATCGGCTTCATCTTAGATACTCCATTTTAGGTATTCGACCTAGTATTCTAACGATTTTTAAACGAGTTCATAATGTTATTTTAAGTATTTAACGATTACTTATTCCAGATCATAAAATTGATTTTTTTACCATTGCATATCTCACATATAATGCTTCAAAAATAGATGTTCTGTCTGGTTAAAAGCTAATTCTATGTATTGTAATATCAAATTAAACAATTAGAATTTTGAAAAGTAAGATATTCACATTTTTATTTATTAAATTCTAAAAAACTAGTATTTAAAATTATCAAAATGAAATATAAAATCACCATATGAAATTT
>JBNMOT010000169.1:0-6187 GCA_051275515.1 Oleispira sp.
AATAGACCGCTATCGTTGCTAAACTCACTAAAGATGCCAACGACCCTTTAACCGCACTTTCTCCTAATCCCATCACTTTCTCACGTAACGTTGTCATAAACGTAATCGCTTGATGAGGTTGAACAAAATCAGGGTAACGTTCAGGTAAGCTTGAAACGTAGTGTTGTAGATCATTGAACATTGTTGGTACATCAGCAGCAAAGTTACCCACTTGATGCCAGATGATAGGTACTAGCCCAAAGAATGCCATAACCATTAAACCAGCAAAAATAAGCAATACCACTAAGACAGCAACAGTACGTGGCAAGCCTAAACGCCCTAAGCGCATAACCGGCCATTCCAATAAATACGCCAGTACAATAGCGACTAATAGTGGTGCGATAAGATTACCGAAAAAGTAGATCGTTAAAAAACCACCTAGTAAAATAGCGATCAAACTCACCGCATGAGGATCTGAGAATCTTCGCGTGTACCACCGATTTAGCATATCCAGCATAAATATTTTTCACAGCCTTTTAGTTGCGATAATGACAAGCTCTTGTGGAGTATCGGCTTGTACCTTTACATTAAATCCATTGTTTAGAAGATAACGGGAAATATCTCGTCTCGCACCAACATCAGAGATAATCATTTCTATACTCTGATTTGAACGAAGATTTTTACTTGCTCTTTTTGCTAATAAAAGCGCCAAAGGACAACGTTCTGAAGCTAAATTAAGCGTTTGAATATCCATTCAGGTATGCTGACAATTATTATCCATCAGGGTATTGTAAAGGACATCGGTTCGACAAAAAAGAAACCCGTCATAAGTTTCGTTGTCTTATTAGCATAAATATCTAATAATTGGTTATATAGTCAATAGTTTCATATCATCAATTAGCGTCGATAACTTCCATAAAGGCGGCAGTATTATAAACATGTTTCGTTTTGCTAAAGTGCCAACCTATCTATTAATCAGTGCTTTATTAAGCTCTAGTTTCACCGTGAGTGCTAACAACACCAATAGTCTACCAGAAATTGGAACAACAGCTGCTGCGACATTAACAATAGAAAAAGGACAGGAGTACGGTGATGCATACATGCGTATGTTGCGTGCTAGCCAACCTGTTATCAGTGACCCTTTATTATCGGAATATGTACAAGACTTAGGTAATCGTCTTGTTGCTAATGCAGACAGTGTTCGCACGCCATTTAATTTTTTTATGATCCAAAATCGTGAAATTAATGCGTTCGCATTTTTTGGCGGCTACGTAGCAATTCATAGTGGGTTGTTTTTATACGCTCAATCAGAAAGCGAACTGGCTTCGGTTGTTGCCCACGAAATAGCACACGTTACACAACGCCACCTCGCCCGAAGCATGGAAGATCAAGCTAAAAACTCCCCCATTACGATGGCAGCACTAGTGGGTTCTTTAATGCTTGCTATTGCGGCACCTGAAGCTGGAATTGCCGCTATTCATGCTACAACGGCAGCATCAATGCAAGGGCAAATTAACTATACTCGTAGTAATGAGAAAGAAGCTGACCGTATCGGTATTGCGACGTTGGCCAAAGCGGGTTTTGAAGTAAAGGCTATGCCTAGATTCTTCGGACGCTTAGCCGATCAATATCGCTATGCCAGTAAACCACCAGCGATGTTATTGACTCACCCATTACCAGAAGATCGTGTTTCTGATACGCGTAATCGTGCTAATCAATATCCCAATGTAAGACTACCACTGTCTGAACCTTACCAACTGACTCGAGCACGCATTGTGGCACGTTATGCAGGTATTGAGAGTGAGGCGGCACTTGATTGGTTTAACCGAAAAATGAAAAAAGCGTCTCCCCAAATGAAACAAGCACTGAATTATGGTAAAGCGCTGGTCTACATGGATTCAGGTAAATACCAACAAGCTCATGCGTTATTGGATCCTCTTATTGCGGCAGAGCCCAACAACCGTTTTTACATTGATTCAGCAACCGATCTCGATTTATTCCAAAAACGCTATGACTCTGCAGTCAATCGCTTGGAAAAAGCGCTGCGACAAAACCCAAATAACAGCGTGTTACGCTTGAACTTAGCGCATGCTTTGCAAGAATCCGGTTTAAATGCGAGTAGCATTTCGATACTTACCCGCTATACCTATGACAACCCTAACGATAGCAATGGTTGGAGTCTACTGGCGCAAGCCTATGCAGCAGCAGGGAGAAGAGACGGTGAACTAGCCTCTCGCGCAGAGCTAATGGCACTACGAGGGCAATGGGACAGAGCAATTAATAATTATATTCAAGCGAGTCAAATCGCTGATGTTAATTCACTAGATCAAGCACGCTACGACGCCCGTATCGATCAACTTCGTTTATCTCGTGAGCGCTTTGCTAATCTGCAATAACCGTTAAATTATTCAACAGCCTTCGTTTTTTATATGTTGCAGTTCCTCTACAATGGTTCTGCAACATAATTAACAATTTACCATCACAAATAGCTCATCATTAAAACAATAGATTAATTTAACACTACGTTATTTTAGGAGAAGCCTTTCATGTCAGTCACTATTTACCATAACCCGCGTTGCTCTAAGAGCCGTCAAACACTCGCCCTTATCGAAGAAAAAGGTATTGCGCCAACCATTGTAAAATACCTCGATGAAACGCCCACTGAAAATGAATTAAAAAGTTTATTCGCCAAATTAGGTTTCGCATCGGTACGCGATATGATGCGCACGAAAGAAGATATATACAAAACACTGACCTTAGGCGAAAGCACCGTGACTGACGAACAACTATTTACCGCGATGAGCCAAAATCCAAAACTCATTGAGCGCCCTATTGTTGTGAACGGTGAAAAAGCAGCCATGGGTCGCCCACCAGAGTCGGTTTTGGGTATTTTATAATGCTAACGGTACTTGTGCTGTATTACAGCCGCCACGGTAATACCCGCCAACTTGCGCGGCAGATTGCTCGTGGTATTGAGCACGTTGATGGCTGTGAAGCTCGACTACGTACTGTTGCCGAGATTAACGCACAAGGGCAAACTGATGAGTTACCGCTCAAGGGTGATCCCATCGTGACACTGGAAGATTTAAAACAATGCGCTGGCGTTGCGCTTGGTAGCCCTGTTCGCTTCGGTAATATGGCAGCGCCACTTAAGCACTTCATTGATAGCACCAGTACTGAATGGCTATCGGGTACATTAATTGGCAAGCCTGGAAGTGTATTTACCTCGTCGTCTTCGATGCACGGCGGCCAAGAGACAACGTTACAATCTATGATGCTTCCTTTGTTGCATCACGGAATGCTCGTGGTTGGGATCCCGTATTCAGAGCCGCTGCTACATACCACGCAACATGGCGGTACGCCTTATGGTGCTTCTCATTTAAATAATGAGAATAATAAAACCATTCATTCAAATGAAGCCGCTCTAGCACAAGCTCTGGGGAAACGACTCGCCACGATTGCATTAAAACTGAACGGATAACTATTTCATCGTGCTCACTTGAGCCTCTGTAAGGGATAACACCATGACGCCTATGAGCTCGAACACAAAAAATTTACGCTATTTCGCACTCATTGCGAATCTTTCCCTGATCTTATGGGTTGGGCTATGGCAAAGTACGATTTCTCCTCATCCCCACCTGAATAATTACGTTATTGCGGTGATGTGGATAATACCAATGCTATTGCCTTTAAAAGGTATTTTAGAAGGTAAACCGTATACGCATGCATGGGCGAACTTTATTTTAATGTTCTACTTTCTGCATGCATTAACGATTTTGTGGGTTGATGATGGCGAACGTTGGTTAGCCTTAATCGAGCTCGTTATTACCTCTAGTGCTTTTGTTGCCAATATTTTATTTGCCCGTGTTAGAGCAAAAGAACTTGGCATTAAGTTAAAGCGTTTATCTCAAGTCGAAAGAGAAGAAAGAGAAGCTCACGAGACCAAAGAACCGAAATAAAAAAGGCGCCAATTATGGCGCCTTTCTTCTTTGCATTCAAAGAACTTGGAATATTGTCGGTTTAAGACTTCCAGTAATACACTTCAACTTGAGCCTGTTCAGGCTGCATTGTTACACTCACATCAATCGCATTAGGATCAACAGGTAACTGAGTTGGCTGATTATTAGATACTTGTGAGTCAATAGGCTTTATTAACATGTTATTTTGAGCAATGTCAGCGGCAACAGGGTCAATAACTTCTGTTACGGTATGATCTTCAAGTTCAATCGTATCCTGTACATCTATCGCTTTTTGACTAATACGTGAGTCTTGACCTAGCTCTCGACGAAATGTCTCTTCACTACTCAATAGCTTTACATCAAATTGCACTGAATCGCCTTTTAACTGATTCGCATTAACCGATGCTACAGAGGTTAAATTTGTCAGCATCCTTTCCAGCGTAAAAAAGTCTTCAGTTGTTTTTACATTCGCGACTTGAATCGCAAACGCACCATCACTTGCACCACCGAGTTGAACGGCATATTTATCCGCGAGTTTGTCGGCGATCTTATTCATCATATCGGTTGTTGCTGTAGCAACCGTGCCTGATGTTCGTCCTTCTGCGGGTGCTTTTTGAGAATTCACAATTTGATCGGGCTTTTGAGAGAATAGCTGCCAAGATAAGTCGACATTATCACCCGCTTGTTTACGTGCTCGCACAACAAGTACCGCATCAGGATTATAACGTTGACTTGCTTCTGCAATTGGCTGAACAAAACCACCCCATAAATCAGGAACACTTAATGCAGTTACATCATCAAAATCACCAATCGGCATAATAATCGGCAAGCCACGTTTATCTGCTGCCAGATTCATCTGTGGCTGCAAAGTATTGCCAGATTGATCCCACAGAATCTCTCGTTCACGATTTGACTCTTCAACCAGCCACACCAAAATAGTTGGGCGCTGCTCATTCCATAATGTTGCGTTAGCTTTGGTTAATAGGTCACGGATTTGACCACCATTAAACGTCAGCTCTAATGTACGCTCACCATTAAGATTACCGTAACCAAATTGGCTGATGTATGGTCGGCTATTAGCCATCGCCTTACGAATCACGTCATTATTAGCTATTTCACTCTGACCAGATACTTTAATTAATACCTGCTCTAACCCTTGGGCTTGTGCTTGTTTCTCTGATTGCTTATCGGTATCAGGTAATACAACCTGAGTTTGATACAAATTGGTAACGGTCGCGGCTTTCACCGGTAAGGCTAATAAAGCCAAAAATAAAAAAGCAAAACGCAGCATAAAAAACTCTTTCATAGCTTAGTTAGTCTCTGAACATTAAATACTCAGATTAAGATGCAGCAACGTTCGTTGCCATAAAAAGTGCGATATGACTCTACTATATCAGACTACCTAAAATTTACCTGAATGAATGGAAATTCTAACCCAATCTTGATAATCGCTCAAAAAACATCATACCTATTACTTAGAAGATTTAGCCCCCTAAAGCTTATTTTTATTCATAGCCTAAAACTTATCATTCTTACCGCGACAATATTGAAAGATAAACAGCCTCTTACAATCATACAAACAATCAACAGATTTATTGATTATAAGCAACTTATTGCCACCAACTGATGTAGGTAATCGATTGCTTACATGTTAGGATTGCGCGATTTTATTTTCAGATAGGGTGATAAACAATAATGATGCAGGTACTTCAAGGTGCCCAAATGCTTTTTGTCGCATTTGGTGCGTTAGTTCTGGTTCCATTACTAACAGGCTTAGATCCTAACGTTGCCCTCTTTGGTGCGGGTATAGGAACACTCCTTTTTCAAGTTGTAACCAAACGTTCTGTTCCTATTTTTCTCGCGTCTTCTTTCGCATTTATCGCTCCGATTATGTATGGGGTCCAAACTTGGGGCATCGCTAGCACCATGGGCGGTCTAATGACTGCTGGTGTGGTTTACGTATTGATGGGTGTTTTGATTAAAGTTCGCGGAGTCGGATTTATCCATAAAATATTACCGCCCGTTGTTGTTGGTCCCGTTATTATGGTTATCGGTCTTGGTTTGGCACCAGCTGCCGTTAATATGGCGGTAGGTAAAAGTGGCGATGGCGGCATACAACTCGTCAATGGTGATGCCGCAATATGGATTTCAGCCGTTTCATTAATAACAACGATTGCTTTTAGTGTCTTTGCGAAAGGCTTTTTTAAGCTGATGCCAATTATGGCAGGGGTTGTCGCTGGGTACTGCGT
>JBNMOT010000170.1:0-6169 GCA_051275515.1 Oleispira sp.
GCTCATATTATTGAGGGCTCTATTAGGCCACTCGGGGCGCGGCATTAAGAATTCATTGACGAAAAAGATGTAAGTTTTTTTTAGTAAACACTTTTAATATAAATTAAAACGCTAATTAAAGAGGAAGATGATCATGATGAAAGGTGGAATGGGTAACTTGATGAAGCAAGCCCAGCAGATGCAAGAAAAGATGCAAAAAGCGCAAGAAGAACTGGCTAATTCTGAAGTGACGGGTGAATCTGGCGCGGGTTTAGTTAAAATCACAATGACAGGTCGACACGATGTTAAGCGAGTAGATCTTGATGACAGTATCATGGGCGAAGATAAAGAATTATTAGAAGATTTATTGGCGGCTGCGGTGAATGATGCTGTGCGTAAAATCGAAGAGCAAAATCAAAGTCAGATGTCTTCTATGACCGCCGGTATGGGTTTGCCACCGGGCATGAAGCTTCCTTTTTAGTCCTTGTCATACATTTACAAGCTTATGTGATTAGGCTTATTGAAGTTAGGGTGTTTAATAATGGCCATGAAGCTGCCTCCTGCATTACAGCAGTTGATTGATTCTTTTCAAATTTTACCTGGAGTCGGCCCTAAGTCTGCTCAACGCATGGCGCTCTATCTGTTAGAAAAAGACAGGTTAGGGGCTGAACGTTTGAGTCACAGTTTACTGCAGGCAATGAATAAATTAGATCGCTGCCAGTCTTGCCGTAATTATGCTGAATCTGACTTGTGCCCTATTTGTAGTGATACGCAGCGTTCAACAGAGTCTCTGTGTGTGGTTGAATCACCTTCGGATGTTTTAGCATTAGAACAAGGTGTCGATTTTAAAGGCCAGTATTTTGTGTTATATGGCCATTTATCACCTATTGATGGCATTGGCCCGGCAGAACTTGGCTTGGCCGACTTGAAGCGCAAAGTAGAGCAGCAGTCGATCAGTGAGGTCATTGTCGCCACTAATCCGACGGTAGAGGGTGAGGCAACGGCGCAGTTTATTATGGATATGTTACCAGAAGGTATTATCGTTAGCCGTATTGCCCATGGCATCCCTATGGGTGGAGAGTTAGATCTTGTTGATGGTGGTACGTTAAATCATGCCTTAATGGGCCGAAGAGTTATGAGTTAATTTAAATCGTTATAAAATAAGCAAAGAGTGAGCATTAATATTTTAGATTCTATTCCTAAGCCCGTATGGATTACTACGGACAGTGACTTGGCAATGTATTGTCGATTATGGCAAGCACAAGATTTTATCGCATTAGATACCGAGTTTATGCGTACCTCAACTTTTTATCCCAAGCCAGGGTTGGTTCAGGTTGCGGATAATCAAGATTGTTATTTGATTGATCCATTAACGGTGACTGACTGGTCTCCTTTTGCAGCGTTGTTGGATAATCTGAATGTGGTCAAGGTATTTCATGCATGTTCAGAAGATTTAGAGGTATGTCACCGTTTATCAGGCACGACGCCACAGCCTGTAGCAGATACTCAAATTGGTGCGGCACTTGGAAGCTTAGGTGGCATTATGGGCTTTCAGCGCTTAGTAAAAGCGGTGCTGGGTTTGGATATTGATAAAGGAGAGACACGTTCTGATTGGTTGCATAGACCTTTGCGAGAAAAGCAGATTGAGTACGCCGTTGCAGATGTATTTTATCTTTATCAGTGCTACGAGCGCTTAATGACATTATTGACCGATATGGGACGATTATCTTGGTGGCAAGAAGACTGCGCTCGCATATTATCACTGGGCCAGATCTCGGAAGATTATAGTCAACAGTATCGCAAGGTAAAACTTGCTTGGAAATTACGTCCGCAAGAGCAATATGTGTTGCAACAGATCGCAATTTGGCGCGAGCGAACGGCTCGGATTTGGAATGTTCCACGTTCGCAAGTTGTTGAAGACAATGTCCTTTGGAATATTGCTCGGTATCAGCCTGTTCATCAAGGTGATTTGGCCAGAGCGGGCATGAAGACACGAACGCGCGAACGTATTGGCGACCAGGTTTTGCTTTTGATTGCAGAAGCTTTAGACGTTACTGAGGGTTGTTGGCCTGATGCATTGCAAAAACCTTTATCTCCTCAGGAGTCCGAAAGGCTGAAGTTAATGAAGAAAGAGGTAACTGCCTGCGCTGAAAGCATCGATATTCCTGCAGATATGCTGGTAAAAAAGAAAACACTGGAAGCCTTATTGCGATCTGGGTATCCTCGCGGCCCTTATTGTTTACCCGAACCTTTATTAGGTTGGCGAAAAGATAAGATTGGTGATGATTTGCTGCTCAATTTAGAGCAAGCTGATATCAGCATTGAATAGAATTTAGATGAGTTTTTATGACTAAATTGTTGTGTAATATTTATAAAAGTCGACGCAAAGAAGAAACTTACCTATACGTTTCTCTCGCGGACGATTTGGCTCGTGTTCCTGAGTTTTTATTGGAAACATTCGGACGTCCTGAGTTGGTGACTAAAATGATCATCACCCCAGAGCGCAAGTTTGCCCGAGCCGATGCAGAAAAAGTATTAGCGTCGATTAAAGAGAAGGGTTTTTATTTACAGCTGCCGCCGCCAAAAGAAAATTTTGGTTTAGGGTTGGATGTATTTTGCAAGCGGGATGACGACGAGTGAGTGCCAAGCCGTTTTGGGAGTCTAAAACTCTAAAGCAAATGTCAAAACAAGAGTGGGAGTCATTGTGTGATGGCTGCGCTCGTTGTTGTTTACACAAGTTAGAAGACGAAGACACAGACGAGGTGTATTACACCGACGTTCATTGCCGGTACATGGACAAAAATGATTGTTCTTGCACTGTTTATCAAACCCGCAATGAAAAAGTACCTGAGTGCATCTGGTTAACGCCAGAGCAGGCTCATAGCTTCCATTGGTTGCCAGATACTTGTGCTTATCGTTTAGTGGCCGAGGGTAAACCTTTATATGATTGGCATCCTTTGATCAGTGGAGACCCAAATTCCGTTCATAAATCTGGAATTTCATTACAAGGAAAGGGGATACCCGATGATGAAATTCCTGAGAAGGAGTGGCAAAGCCGTATTATATGGAAAGCTTAATGTTTGATGGGGTTATGCAGTGGCTTGCGTATGCGGCTTCTGCTTTAGTATGCTTTTGGGCATGGGAAAAAATGTTTTTTTGGTTGGTGCAAAAAGATATTAAAGCGATTGTGAGAATACTCGGGGCTGTTTTATTATTTACACCTGCGCCACTGACCGTTGAATCATCAAACTTTGCCCCTGCTTTTATCGTTATCTTATTCAGGGTGTTTTTAGAAAATGATGCTCCGATTTTAGATGCGGTTATTTTTATGTTGGTAGGCCTGTTAATAGGCTTAGTTTTAATGTCTCTCCTGTCATTGTTTAACTTCTTGCGGGCTAAACTCTCTCCTCAGAATTAACACCTTTATTAGCGTTATTGACTAAAAATAACGCTAACTCTTTCAATTTTTTGATTTTTTTTCTCTTCCATTGTGGCGAACTTGAGATTCTTTGCTAGTTTTAAAGGCAGGAGCGCTTGATGTCGCTGAGTTATTAATGTTAGTGGAGCTTTATTTAGAGTGCGAAATAAATTCGAACTCTAATAGATGAGAGGTCTAAAAATGGCAAATCATATTTTTATCATGGCAACCGTCATGTTACTCGCCGGTATTTTTGGTGGCTTGGTTAATTATTACCTATACGGTGAAAAAGACCCTGATGCTTCAAGTCTACCGCGCTTTCTTGTCGTGGGCGTTGGTGCTTCGTTCTTGGTGCCTGTGGTACTGGACTTGGTCAATAGCGAACTGGTACTAGAAAGCCAAGGTGATCCTTCTCGATTGTTGATCTTTACGGGGTTTTGCTTGATATCAGCATTATTGTCACGTTTTGTGATTGATAATCTATCGGATCGTATCTTTAACGAAGCACAAATTGCCAAGCAGCGTGTTGAAGAAGTTCAGCAAGACCTGCGTGTGATTCGCACAAACTTGTTACCATTGATTGATACTGAAACAGAACAAGATATTCTTGTTAATGATCCTGGTATTTTGTCGATGCAAGATGAGTTAGACGTAACGTCTACCAGCGTTTTGAAAATACTATCCAGTGGCCGCTTTATTTTCCGTTCATTAGCAGGCCTGTGCCGCGAAGTGAATCAGGATGAGAGTACCATACTAAAAACATTGAACGTGCTTACTGTGCGCAGCTTAGCCGGTAAAGTGAGTGGCAAAGAGGGTGTGCGCTGGCACATTACCGAAAATGGTCGCCGTGTTTTAGAATCAACCTTATAAGTAATTTCCCCCTGAAGGAGTTCTGGTATGTTCAGAGATCTTATGTTTTCGGGGGGAAGGCTTCTAGCCTTCCTTTTATTATCTAGCGCTCTATTGGCTGGTCTTTCAACATCAGCATTAGCAGCAGAAGACGATAATAAAACCCTCCCATTTGATGTACGCATTATTATCGATATATCGGGTAGCATGAAGCAAACTGACCCGAATAACCTGCGCATTCCCGCGTTAAATTTATTATTAGAATTAATGCCAGAAGGTGCACAATCCGGGATTTGGACTTTTGGTCGTTATGTCAACAATCTAGTGCCTGTCGCGAAAGTAGATGATACTTGGCGTGCTAAGGCCAAAAAAGCCAGTCTTAATATATCTTCTCTTGGTTTGCAGACTAATTTGTCGGGTGCGTTGAACGATGCCGCTTGGGGTTTTAGTGCTGATAGTGGTTTTCAGCAGAGCATTATTTTATTAACCGATGGTAAGCTTGACATGGCGAAGGCGGGAGCGGCCAATGCAGAGCACATAAATAAGCAAGAACGTTCCACCTTGATGACAAAAGTATTGAACAAATATCGTGTTGCGGGGGCTAATGTGCATACTTTGGCATTGTCTGATTTAGCGGATAAAAATTTACTGCAAGAGATCGCTTTAGAAACCGACGGGCTGTATTCAGAAGCACAAGATGCTGAATCGTTGATGAAGGCTTTCCTACGTGCTTTTGATCGTGCCGTTCCCGCCGAACAAGTACCGATGGAAGATAATACGTTTTTTATTGATAAGAGTGTTGATGAATATACAGCATTAATTTTTAAGCGTTCAAGTGGGTCTCAAGAAACTGCGATATTAACACCAAGCGGAGAACGATGGTCGCAAATGGACCATCCAAAATCGGTTCGCTGGCATAAAGATGTTAGTTTTGATTTGATCACTATTAAGCAGCCTGAACCTGGAACTTGGATTGCTGAAGCGGATCTTGATCCTGCTAATAGAGTTACAATTCTTTCAGATCTTGTATTAAACGTGAAAGGTATTCCTGCGACGATATTCCCTGGCGATAAGCTTGATGTTGAGATTAATCTTAACAATAAAGGGGTTGTAGTCGATAAGAAAGATATCCTTCGCCTCACGGATATGACCATAACCGTTGTGACTGCAAGCGGCCGTGAAGGCAGCAAAGTTTTGTCTGATCCTGAAAGTCCGCCCGTTGACGGCATCTATCGTGAAGGTTTATACCGTTTAAAAGAAATGGGTCAATATCAAGTAGATGTTATTGCTGAAGGTAGAACCTTTCAGCGTAAGCGCAGCTTTTCAATGACCATGATTCAGCCTGTTGAGATTACCCATCGCCCCGATCAAAATAAAGGCGTCTATCGCATTGAAGTGCGAGGGCTCTCAGATAATTTGGATATAGAGCGTTCGAGGGTTATCGCGAAACTTAAAAGCCCTGATGATAATACGATTATTCAATCTGTTATCTTTGATAAACAAGCACAGGCGTGGGTCAGTGAGGTCGAAGCTTTAAAAGGCCCAGGTCAATATCGTGTTGATTTGAATGTTCGAGGTGTAACGAAAAGTGGGAAAAACTTTAAAGTTAAGCCAGAGGGAATTATCTTCGATTTACCGATTCAATCTTCAGTTACGGCACCTGACGTGGATAATCAAACAGAATCAAACAGTGACTTGGCCAATAATGCTGCAGCGCCTGTAACCGGGGATATCGAAGCCGTTGTAGAAAATGATGATACAAAGCCTCAAGAGCAGAAAGAAGAGAAAGGTGAAGATGTAGCTAATAGCACTGTTCCTGAAATTGAAATAGATGATGTCACGGAAGTGCTTCCTATTGAGAGCGCGACTGATAATGAGCTCAACGCTGTTGCTGAAGAAGGCCTCGCGTGGTGGATTTACCTG
>JBNMOT010000171.1:0-6156 GCA_051275515.1 Oleispira sp.
AATAATCTGACCACCTGTTTTACTGATAGCAGCACTGATGGCTTGTTTCGTTTTCTCGTCAGTAGCTTTAGCCGTTAAAGGAAGTTGAAAATGAGACTCGTCTGTTGGAGAGTAGGTTTGCACACAGTTTGGTTTATCGGGACAAGCACGAAGCTCTGAACCATTCAACAGCCCTAAATCACTAGGCACTTTTCCAGCACAAGCCGTTAATAATAAACTCGATACTAGAAGAGTTGATTTGATGCTCAATTTAATAAAATTCATCTTAATTCCTTTTTGGATTATTGCTCTCATGACTTAATTAAAGTTTTTCATATCAAAGGCGCTAGCTGCTCAGCCCATTTTTGATAACCCACTTCATTCGGATGATAGCCATCCTCTGCCATCCATTGCTTCTCTAATGGCATTTCAATTTTTAAATGTGACCAGCCCTGTGCCAGACAAACTTGTTGCAGTGTATTATCCAATTGCCACGCCCGCAAACCTAAAAATCGGTTCAGTGGAAAAGGTAGCGCCGGAAATAAATGCATCGGAGGCACTTGAGTAAAACATACCCTAGGCTGAGTTTCAGTAACAGAGTTTATCTTTTCAATACAGGCAAACAAACCTAACCGCCAAGCATTTCGACTAGTGAAGGAAGTTGTATCATTTACTCCCATCGTCAGTAAAACAATATCGGGATCACCGTGTAATGTCACAGTCGCTAGTTGATGATTAACATCGGCAATCGCAGCACCATTTTGACCAATAGCTTGCCATGAACACTCACTATTCAAGCTACGAACAATATTCGCCGTTAAACCTTGTTGAAAGTTTTCTACACCTACCCCAGCGACGGTACTTTCACCAATATGTAAAAGTGCATCAGCTCGAATTGAGGAATCTGATGTTTCAATAACATTGTATCGAGGGCCTTTAGCTTCAGGTAATCGTAAAGTATTGGCTTTTACAGACTTTCCCTGTCGAAGAATGACAGGCAATAGAGGAAGGAGAAGAAAATACAAGAAGTAACTTAATACTCCCTGCACCTTTAATAACACGTACTTTTTAATCTTCAAATGTACCGTTATGGTAGATTTCTTGTACGTCTTCTAATTCATTCAACATATCAAGAAAACGTTCAAACATCGCCACAGCATCACCGGTAACAGGATGATCCATTTGCGGTAAATAGGTGATTTCTTGCACTTCAAAGTCGATATCAGCATTCATTGCAAGCAAAGCTGTTTGGGTTTTGAAGAACTCATTCGGCGGGGTTAATACCGTCACCATGCCATCTTCACAATCGATGTCACTGACATCAACATCCGCTTCCATCAAAGCTTCTAATGCAACATCTTCGTCATCACCTGCGAATACAAACATCGCGCGATGATCGAACATATGTAAAACAGAGCCTTGGCTGCCTACTTTTACTTTATTCTTAGTGAAAACACCGCGAATATCGCCAAAAGTACGATTACCGTTATCGGTTAAACAACCGATAAGTACCATAACGCCACCAGGGCCCATACCTTCATACAATGCTGGTACATAGTTTTCGCCAATACCAGAAGTCGCTTTTGCAAGAGCTTTATCGATAACGTGAGAAGGAACTTGATCCTTCTTTGCACGCTCGATCATTCCACGTAGCGACAAGTTAGCAGTAGGGTCTGCGCCCCCTGCTTTTGCGCAAACATAGATTTCACGGCCATATCTGGAATAAACTTTGGTTTTTGCCGAAGCCGTTTTAGCCATCGACAATTTACGGTTCTGATACGCTCTGCCCATCGTAATCATTCTTTTCAATTGCTTAAGATGGATAGATTGTACCTATTGTTCACTCCATCGGCCAGTCATCAAGCCTAGGTCTTTACTACTAGGCTGATCTTAGTATTGACAACTTTGTCTTATCAGCAATGCTCGAGACAGACTCAAGGCCGAATCTAAGCAAAAGACTTTGCTACTATGGCAGCCCTTTAAAATTTGTATCGACACACCTAGAGAGCTTCATGTTAGAAACCGTTACCATCTCTGCTATCGCCGTCTTACTGCTATTGGCGATTACTTTTATCGTATTGAGGCAGCAATATCAGAAAAAACAGCAACTGAGGCAAGAGTGCTTTAAGCATCTATTACGTCTAAAAAAGTTAATGGTATATTTCCAATATCATCGTGGCCTAAGCGCGCGCTATCTTAATGGTCAAACCGACGTTGCTGACGAGCTGCGTGAGAAGCAACGCCTAATTGCCCAAGTTTTACCCTCTATGGCTTTATTGGCTCGCCACTCAAGCTTGTCTGAACATTGGCAATCTCTGCTCGATCATTGGCAGCGCTTATTTGTTAATAATTTATTATTAACTCCTGAGGATAATTTGGAACAGCATAATCGCCTAATTTATACCCTGCTCCACTTAATAGAAGATGTTACTGAACTGGGATATTGGTCTAGTCGTGATCACAATAAAGGCATTGGCTCTATCGTTGCCATATTACATACCACCGAATGGATCGGCCAAGCCAGAGCCTTAGGTTCCGGTATGTTAGCGGCGAACAAGTGCCGTGATAATGATCAAAGCCAGATGCATCTAATTCAAGCAAAACTAGAACATTGCCTGCAACAGCACAGCTCGAATAAAGAAAGCCTCAGCAAGCTCTTTCAGTTGAATGAGATCATCAGCCAAACCTTTTTACAATCGTCCAAAAACAGTAAGGCCCTCATTAACAGCAGTGATTATTTTATTATCGCCAGCGATGCCATCGAAAGCTACCTAATTGAGTTCGACGGTATTATGGAGCGCTTAACCCAGTCTCAATAGAACGGCCCCATTAAAAAGCAGGGTTAAGATTGTTCTATGGACAAATTTGCCTGCAACCGCAATGTTATGATATAACATTGCGGAATATTGATTCTTCATAACTAAACACGAAGTTTCATTCTATCACCGCAAAGAAAAACACTATGAACCTTGCAAAAAACCTGACGAATGTAGCTGCGCAACAAACCATAACGAGCCTCAATACAGCGTCAATTGAGAATAAATACGCCTTGGCCGCATCTTCTGATCCACAGATATGGACGTCCTTTTATGAGGAAAATATCCATCTTGCTGTCTGGCAGCGCACGCATTCAGTCGCCCTCGACAATTCGGTTCACGCCCTACTCACGCTTAATACATTCAGCCAACTTCAATTTTCTTCTCCGGTTCAAGATGTCGCCCACAAGCTAGCCTTACACATGCCGCATTTTGAGCAGCGTGAAGTATTGCTTGAAGATATTATATTACTCACCGACATGTTCGCATGTCTATTTGACCAAGATGCCATCGGATTACGCTTGAGAGT
Organism: Oleispira sp.; assembly: GCA_051275515.1. Lineage (GTDB taxonomy): Bacteria > Pseudomonadota > Gammaproteobacteria > Pseudomonadales > Oceanobacteraceae > Oleispira. The sequence goes on from JBNMOT010000171.1 coordinate 3,325, forward strand.
GATCGATGCTCCCATGTGCCCGAGATTTCATGTTGACCAAGTTCCCTGTCGTTTAATCACAACCTACGCGGGACCAACTACCGAGTGGGTACCTCATGAATTTGCTGATCGTAATAAACTTGGCGCCGGTAATAACGGCTTAACGGATGAGACATCTGGCTTACTGCAGCAGCCCAGTCATATTCAGTCTATGCACATTGGCGATGTGGCGTTGCTAAAAGGCGAGCGGTGGCAAGGTAATGAAGGCAAAGGATTAATACACCGTTCACCCAATAATAGCGGTGGGCAAAAACGCCTGTTGCTGACACTTGATTTCGCCTGAATAACGGCGTTTATAAATCGACCAGCGACCTTAAGAAGCAACAGGGATTATCATGCGACAATTTATCTACACTCTCACCATAATGTCATTCACGCTCGCCATGAACACCTTAGCGCTTGGCAGTGAGATTGAGGTGGAGAGAGAAATACACACAGAGCATGCAGCATCACCGCACTCCCATGTTCACGGTAACGCAGAATTGCACATTGTTCTTGATGATAAGCAACTGTCTGTGGAGCTGCATTCGCCCGCGCTGAATCTGCTTGGTTTTGAACATAAGACTCACAATACCGCAGAGCAGGCGATAGTTCAAAATACCCGCATTAAGCTGATGAAACCCAATGCCCTATTCATTTTCAATGACGGCGAATGCACGCTAAGCCAACAACGTGCAGATTTCTCCGACATCGATATAGAAGCTAGCTATGTCTATTACTGCGCTGAGCCAGACAAACTATATTCCACCACTATCCGCCTATTAACAGTCTTTCCGAACATTGCGTCTCTGCAAGTGCAATGGATTATTCACAACCAACAAGGCATGGCCACAGTAGACGATGAACACAATGAAATTCATTTTCGCTAATCCAAAACCTAATCTGTCATCAGGCTCAAAAAATCAAGAATTCAAAGGAAATAATGTGAAATCTGCATCCATTAATATCGACAAAGTCGCCATCGGATTGTCTACGGCTTGCGCCGTTCATTGTCTACTACTTCCTATTTTCCTAATTCTATTACCCGCATTAGGGACGAGTGTGTTTGGTGATGAAATTTTCCATCAATGGCTACTGATTGCTGTTATTCCTACAAGCCTTATCGCACTAACAATGGGGTGTCGTCAGCACAAAAATCTAAGCGTGATGATATTCGGTTTACTCGGTCTCGCCATCCTAATTGCAACCGTATTTTTTGGTCATGATTTACTCGGAGAAGCAGGAGAGAAAATCGCGTCCGTATTAGGCGCGGCATTCATAGCCCTTGGACATATTAAAAATAGCTCCCTATGCAAAGACTGTAGATCTACAGACCAGCAATGCCACTAATTAAGTGCAACAGAGACGCAAAATATCTAAAGGATACCTATTCACATGTCTACATTTAAAGCGATCCCCACCAATGTCATTACAGGCTTCCTGGGGGTTGGTAAAACAACGGCTATTTTAAACTTACTTAAACAGAAGCCCGATGACGAACGCTGGGCGGTACTCGTTAATGAATTTGGCGAAGTAGGAATAGACGGCAGCTTACTCCATGGAAAAGACAGAGTAGAGCAAGGGATTTATATTAAAGAAGTTCCGGGGGGCTGTATGTGCTGCGCTGCGGGTCTGTCCATGCATATTGCACTGAACATGTTAATCGCCCACGCCAAACCTCATCGGTTAATTATTGAACCTACTGGACTTGGCCACCCTAAAGAAGTGCTAGACATACTTAGCAGTGAACATTATCGCAGTGTTATTGATCTTCAAGCGACTATTACATTGGTTGATGCACGAAAAATTCAGATTGAACGCTACACCACGCATCCATCTTTTAACCAACAAATGGAAGTTGCTGACGTCATTGTCGCGAACAAGTCTGATCAATATCAGCCAAACGATTTTCCTGCACTGCTGGAATATATAGAAAACAAACACTCACAAACCGATCAATCGGTATATCAAACCAGCATGGGTGAAATCCAACAAGAATGGCTAATGCCCTCTTCATCCTATGTGGGTAATAATCACCCTCCGCTAACCAAAGAAACAGAACAACCGTTTAAAAGCGACCCCGTACTTCCATCTTGTGGTTACGTTAGCATCACGAACAAAGGAGAAGGGTTTTACAGCCAAGGCTGGATATTCAAGAATACATTTACCTTTAACAGCAACAAACTGCAGACATTATTAACAGGCCTTAATGTCGAGCGCATCAAGGCCGTTTTCATTACCGACCAAGGCATTATCGCTTATAACAAAGCAGACTCGGTGCTAACAGAAATAGAAGTCGATGAGACATTTGATAGCCGTATTGAATGTATCGATCTTGTCGATTCGGCATTCGATAATCTTCAGCAAGAGTTACTGCATTGCCTCGATTCTTAGTTATAAAACACTGTAACTATTCAGGTAGTTCAAATTAAGAAAGGATAGATCCATTATTGGGTGTTTGTGGAGCAAATATGCGAGGCAGGAGCCGAACTAAGGCTACAGGGAGCGTAGCACTATGAATACTTGGAATAACTGGTATTTACGCCGTTTTGTGGAATAAATACCCAATCATGGATCGTTTTTTAAAACCTACTGAATAGTTACAAAACACGAAATAATTATAAAAAATTAGCCAGGCACATAAGGCGATATGGAATTAACGACAATGGAATACGCTGACGTAGCCATATCGTTTTCAACTAATGAGGTTTTAAGTACCCCTGTAATCCAAAAAGGATCGTAAAGCGCCTCAAGCTTTAAACCCTGTGGATACGACACGTAGATAAGCTGATTTGGGGGCGGTGGCGGTAGATG
>JBNMOT010000172.1:0-6124 GCA_051275515.1 Oleispira sp.
AACAAGAACTGACCGTATGCTTGGTTGAGAAAGGTTCTGAAGTCGGCGCCCACATTTTATCGGGTGCGGTCATTGAAGATCGTGCCCTAGTAGAGCTGTTCCCTGACTACAAAGACATGGGTGCACCGCTAAATACTGAAGTATTAAAAGACGAAGTTTATATTTTGACCAGTGACAAAGGTGGTATTAAAACCCCTAACTGGGCAATTCCAAAGCCAATGCACAACGATGGCAATTACGTTGTAAGCCTTGCTAACGTCGTTCGTTGGTTAGGTGAGCAAGCTGAAGCCTTGGGTGTAGAAATCTACCCAGGTTTTTCAGCGGCTGAATACATAGTAGAAGATGGTGCTGTTAAAGGCATCATTACCGGTGACATGGGTATATCTGAGTCGGGCGAACATACCGACATGTATATGCAAGGTATGGAACTGCGTGGCAAGTATACTGTATTTGCTGAAGGTTGCCGCGGCCACCTCGGTAAAGAGTTGATCGCTGAGTTCAAGTTGGACGAAGGTAAAGATCCTCAGCACTATGGTATTGGTATCAAAGAGTTATGGGACATCCCTGCGGAGCAGCATCAAGAAGGTTTGGTTGTTCATGGTGCTGGTTGGCCTTTAAGCGAATCTGGTTCTTCCGGTGGTTTCTTTTTATACCATACTGAAAACAACCAAGTTTCTTGCGGTTTGATTGCTGATTTATCGTATACCAATCCACATCTTAGCCCGTTTGATGAGTTTCAGCGGTTGAAGCATCACCCAGTCCTTGCTAAGCATTTAGCGGGTGGTAAGCGCGTATCTTACGGTGCTCGTGCAATTGCTAAGGGAGGCTTAAACTGCCTACCTAAAATGACCTTCCCAGGTGGTTTGGTTGTGGGTTGTGATGCCGGTACTTTGAATTTTGCTAAAATCAAAGGCACACATACCGCAATGAAGAGCGGCATGATTGCGGCTGAAGAGATCGTTAAGGCGCTTAAAGCTGATCGTGCTAATGATGAGATTACTGAGTTCGCCGCCGCGTTTGAAGCTTCATGGGTTTATGAAGAATTGAAAGGCAGTCGTAACTTTGGTCCTGCAATGCACAAGTTTGGCATGTACCTAGGCGCGGCATTTAACTTCATTGACCAAAACTTGTTCAAGATTCCAGTAAGCTTGCACGATACGATACCCGATCACGCAACACTGAAGCTTGCTTCAGAGTGCAAAGAGATTGTCTATCCTAAGCCGGATGGTGTACTAAGTTTCGCTAAGCTTGATTCTGTATTCATTGCTAACGTAAACCATGCTGAAGATCAGCCAAGTCACTTGCGCTTGAAAGATGCCTCGATTCCTCTAGGGTCTAACCTTGAGAAATTCAATGAGCCTGCTCAGCGTTATTGCCCTGCCGGTGTTTATGAAATTATTGAAGAAGCCAATGGTGACAAGCGCTTCCAGATAAATTCTCAAAACTGCGTGCATTGTAAGACGTGTGATATTAAAGACCCTGCACAGAATATTACTTGGGTAACACCTGAGGGTTCCGGTGGTCCGAACTATCCAAACATGTAATTGCTATTCTTCTTGCTTAAAACGTAGAGATTATTTAAAAGCGACTTCGGTCGCTTTTTTTGGGCCTGCAGTAAACAGATGTTTTAATAAAATAGGTAAAATCTCCCCGACTAAGAGGGGATTTTTACTGCAGAGCCGCAACTGCTAAGAAAGAAACCATCGGGTCGTTCTTCCGCGAGGCTCACTAGTTCATAATACGTGCTTTGATTCAGCTTCCCCCACAGTCTATTACGTACTTCTATGTAAGGTATGTTGTCTCCCGCTGCGTTTGTTCTGAACTCGATTTTATTGTTATCACTGGCAACCACTTCGTCCCCTAGACTCGTTATGAAGGTAAGCTTTTGCTGGCCATCTATGGTTTCGCTTTTCATTAATACGATGCTAAAAGGCACATCTTTAACCGTGATTTTTAGCTTCTCACTGGGTGTGACAAGAAAATACTCTTCACCCTCTCTGCGCAAAATAGATGCAAACATACGCGCGAGGTCCTGACGATCAAAATGTCCCCCTTCATGAAACCAGCGGCCTTGAGCATCGATCACAATGTCAATATTATTGACAATCTCTGGGTTCCAGTCTTCTACGGGAGGCATTTTTTGTGCGCGCTCAAACTTACCTAATAACTTAAAAAGATCTTTACCACCGGAACTGTTCATATCAAATCCTCATAAACTTCATTAAGGCTTTTTACAGGCCTCGTTGCCATTCTTGGCGTAATGCAATGCGGCCAGCGATAGCATCATCTAACTGATCTAAGAACTTCTGTTTGTCTAAACCCAGCGTCCCTTTTAGGGTTACGTAATTTGAGGCGTGGTCGCTACGAAAAATTGTATTTTTTAATTTTAATGACTCAATTAAATGGCGCATTTCCATGAACAAGGTGCGCTGATCAGGAAGTTCATACTCGCCATTAAAGCCTTCTCTAACCCTTTCGTCCCCCATTGGATAACTAACGACCAGCAACGACAGGTAATCTGGCTGAGCCTCATTCATTAAACGAGCAGAGCTTTCGGCGTGTTGTTGGCTATATTTCATACCGCCCATGCCATTAAGAATCATAACAGAGGTTTTGATTCCCGCTTGCTTAAGCTTGGTAAGCGCACTTAATGTAGAGTCGTAAGTCTCGCCTTTATTGATGAACTCAAGAATTTGATCGTCGCCGCTTTCTGCACCCACGTAAGCCATGCCAAAGCCAAGCTGTTGCAGTGACTTTAGGTCTTCAACAGATTTCTTACGGATATTGCGGGGTAAGCAATAGCTACTTACCCGTTTTACCCAAGGCATGTATTGCTTAATGGCGGTCAGTATTTCAACTAGGCGCCTGGTTGATAAAACCAAGGCATCACCATCCGCTAAGAAAACCTTATCGAATTGAGGGCCGTCTGCTGCTGCTTTTTTAATATCAGCTAATGTATCGGCTTCTGCTTTTGCGTTGAATTTTTTCTGCGGCTGAGTATACATGTCACAAAAAGTACATTTATTCCATGAGCAGCCATTAGTGACCTGAAGGATAAGAGATCGGCCCTCACTAGGGGGACGAAATACGGGTTCTACATAGTTAAGCATTATGTCTTATACCAAAGAGAATATTGCTACATTTTACAGGAAAGAACGCAACTTGGCTCCCTTCAAACCTTTTTCTGCCCGTCGGTTTTATTGACTGCATAACGAATGAGCTGTTTCATTAACGCAGCAAATAAACGAGGAAATAAACGAGCAAAAACAATGACTGTTTTCGCATTAAAACTAGGAATAATCATCCACTTGCCTGCTTCAATGCCTTGAAATATCTGGTTACACGCGTCGTCTGATTCCATTGAACCAGCGAATCTCTTCAGCTCAAGCGAAACGGGGTCACCTTCTGCATGTTCTTGCACAACCATGGGGGTTTTTACTTCGGGAGGACAAACGCATGAAACACGAATGCCTTTTCCTTCATACTCATAACGCAAGGTCGTCGCTAGACCAACAACGCCGAACTTAGATGCGCCATAAGCACTGTAACCATAATTACTGATTAGCCCGGCAACGGATGCGATTAGGGCAATTTGTGAACCAGGCTTCATATTTGGCAGCACAGCAGAAGCAAAATTAAAGCTACCGTTGAGATTGACGTCGATAATTCTCTTAAAAGCTTGCGGAGAAGTGTCTTCAAAGGCTTTATTAATTAATATCCCTGCTGAATTAATGGCTAAGTCAGGTGCGCCAAATTGCTCAATAGCCGCAACTACTGATTGATTAACAGCTTCAGGTACAGAGATATTAGTGTTTAAAAATAGACAGCCACCACTATTCTCCTTAGCAATACTTAAAAGCTTGTCTTGCTGATCCTCTGAAATATGAAGATCAAGAATACTCACGCGGGCGCCACTCATTAAATAGCGAGTGGCGAGGCCATGGCCAAGACCACTGCCACCGCCGGTAATGATAACGTGCCTGGATTTAGCACTCTTTATGCTGTTATTGCTGTTTTTCATGATCTAGAGCGTCTTTTTTTTATTCGTGGCTATGTCTGTTTTTTTTATAGGTTTTCGGCCAGCGTTAGGCAAATTAGCTTACCACGACCCCCTTCAATGGCCGATGATGGTAAGTTTGCATTACTTGTGCAGACCTCACCTTCTGGGGTGAAAATAAAGTCACGTAAAAAAGTAACCCGCGTAGGGCTGGGATACGCAATGAAAGTCTCTTGCTCTGGGTTAAAGCGCAAAATGCGATCCGACATATTCGCTGCAATCCATACATGCTGAGTACTGGGTTCAATGCCAACCGCATACGGCGTTTCATATTCACCTTTTGCTAATAACGGTAACGTATAATCTTTTACAAATTTCTCGCTGCGGGTATCAAACTTCATCAATACACCACTTTCAAACGAAGGAATCCAAAGCGTCCCATCCGCGGCAAAACGTAAACGTCGTGGTGAGGGAAAAGGCGTTTTAAATTCGGTTACCTCACCCGTAGCGGCATTAATTTTACCAATATAACCAGAATAAAGTTTTGAGTACCAAATAGAGCCATCAATAGGACTTACATCAATGCCATAAGGCAGGTTCAAAACCTCACGCCCTTCCCCCGTTACCTGGTGGTGAGATAAAGTAACGTGCATATCTTTTTTACCAAACCATGAAGCTACTTCAAGAATCGAAGGTAAAAAAGCATCCGAAACCCAGCGCCAAAGTCCGTTAGACGGTAGGTCAATCAATATAATTTCTTTCGTTTCAATGTTCATGCGCCCAATTTGATTCGATAACGCTAAGGTAAACCAAAGCTCACCCTTGTCATCAAATCGTAACGTATGCGGGTAGATGGCATCCTTACCAATCGCGACAAACTCTGTTTTGCGGGTATTAGGATCAATAATGCCAATTTCCGCGGCTAGGGAGTTGGTGGTATACAGCTTTCCATCTGGCCCAGCAATAATAGAGTGTGGCCCATGGTGAGCTTGAAAAGTACCCAGCGGTGCAACCGCTCCTGCAAACATACCCCCTAGGGGCAAGTCGTTAGCCGGCCATTGAATATGATCAATTTCGTTGGTCTTTCGGTCTAATATCCATATCTTATCAGCACTCATATCAACGCCATAAATTAGGCCATCTTCACCAAGCTCAACATCATGAACATAGTTAACGGGCCCTCCGAAAGACCACTCACGCCAAACGGTGCCTGGAAGTTTATCGTGCATTGATCGAGTTCTGACTGTCTTAACCGCTTCGCCATTAAAGTCACTGGCCAATGTTTTAGCAAAAGCGGCTTCATTATCCCAAGTAATCACAGCACCATAACCCTGCATGCGTTTTATAACGGCTGTCCACTGCTCTTCGGTTTTAGGCGCACGAGTTGTGCTATTACCGATTTGATGGCAAAAGTGGCACTGGCTAATAAAATCTTGTTTAGTATCGGTATCATCCCATCTTACAGACGATGCATGAGCACTCGCGGTGAGGCGTTCTGATATAGCAATCGGATCAGTCAGTGCTTTGATCTGCAGAGATTGAGGTTCTAACGTTCCTGATGGAATGTTAATGATGTGATCTGAAAAGGCGGCCCCTGCTCTTGCTCTTAATGTAAGAGGCGGCATCAAGAAATCTTGATCAATCGACCACTGGCCTTGCTCATCCGTATAATGAGTAATACTGACGCCGCGACTGTCGGTCACCGTAACCATGGCACCGGCTAATTGCTTACTCGAATTTTCCAGTGAAACCGTGCCCGCTACATGGCTACTATCGGCCATGACTAAGTTGGCTGACAGCATCAGAATACTTAAGCTGAGGATTTTTTTATTGTTATTAATTATTTTTATTAGACTCACAATCACACTTCCTACTCTCGATAAAATTTTTACTGAATCATCGCATAATATATGAAGAGTATGAGTGTGCAATCCCCATCGAAAATTAATAGTCCTCATAGGTAAAGGTATTTCGTAAATTAAACGAAAGGAATACCTATATGAAAAACATCATAATTTACCGACAGTAAAGTAAGCCGAATTTACAACTCCATTCTTGATAGTTTAGTAACTTACGCTAACTTCTCGTCCTTTAACCAAGTATTCCTCGCCGAAGAGATCGCTTCGT
>JBNMOT010000173.1:0-6091 GCA_051275515.1 Oleispira sp.
TTTCTTTGCGCACAGGATACGGTGTGCTGCCATCTGGGCCAGAAACGACATCCAGCATGGCCGCGCTATCACGCACTGAACGAGTTAATACATGCTCGGCTGCAGCGCCATCCCAGAGTTCACTTAAATAAGGCCCGGTGGGTGTGCGTCCGCGAGAAGGTTTTAAACCAAAAAGACCACAGCACGCGGCGGGGATGCGAATTGATCCGCCGCCATCGCCACCGGAGGCCATGGGAACAATACCTGCTGCTATAGCGGCACCTGAGCCACCGCTGGAGCCACCGGGAGTATGGTTTAAATTCCATGGGTTACGGGAAGGGCCAAACGCCTTAGGTTCAGTAACGCCCATTAAACCAAATTCTGGAGTATTGGTTTTGCCAAAAATAACGAGACCTGAAGATTTATAGCGCGTCACCATTTCACTATCACTAGGAGAAATGTTGCCTTTAAAGGCAGCGCTGCCATTACTTAGAGGAGTGCCTTCTAAAGAACCCAATAAGTCTTTTAATAAGAAGGGAACACCCGCAAAAGGCCCTTCGGGTAAACCTTGCTTAATCTGTTGGTGACCAAAGTCGTAAAGCTTGGTAATGATTGCATTAATGGCTGGGTTTTCTGCTTCAGCGTGAGCAATGGCGGTGTCCAGCAGCTCTGTCGGACTAATTTCTTTATTTTTGACCAGTTGAGCTAAGCCCAGTGCATCATGGTTGGCGTAATCTTTCAGCATTTAAAGCCCCAGGGTGACGATGATTATTTTAATGTTTGTCATTATATCGCCTGACTTTAGCACAGGGCTAGACGAACCAGAAGGTGTTAACTAATCGAGTGAAGAGACTATGAATTTAAAAACTGAATGCCTTGGATATCAGTGGCAAAAAATCAACTTTTATACCTGCGATCGCTCTTATCATGGGTAATAATGGCGTGTGCTTTTTTATTTTATTAATAAAAAACATTATTTCTGACTGAGTAGTATGTGTATTTTTTTTCTTAATTGCTCAATGTCAGATTCCTTAAATCCTTCATGAACTAATTGCACGATGCCTTTTCTATCCACTAAGTATGCAGTTGGCATCCCGATAAGACCATAGGCTTCTGGCACTTTGCTGCTGATATCAATCGCGGTAGGGTAATCGACGGGGAATTCTTTTAAAAACGCCATTGCATCTTCGCGTTCTTCATCAAGATTAATCGCAATGACTTCAAAGCCTTTTTTGCGAAACTCAGTGCGAACACGGTTTAAAGCAGGTAACGACTTGCGGCAAGGTCCGCACCAAGAGGCCCAAAAATCAACGTAAACCACTTTGCCACGATAGTGTTTTAAGCTAATCATGCCTTTTGCTTCTAAACGTGGAATATTAAAATCAGGTGCTTTATCCCCAACACTAACCGCAAAAGCGTTACTAGCACTGAGGGCAAGTATTAAACTACTGGCGATTACGACAGGTTTAAATCGTTTGCTAATCATTTTAACGTCATCCTTACGAGAATATTTCAAAATCGTTTACATTTAATGGGAATCTGTTTATCAAGGTCTTGCTATGAATGCCAAGTTCTTTACTCAGCGCGAGATTTATATGCACGGGTGTCGATAGCACTGCGTTCTAGGGCTTGTGCTCGAACTTTACAAGTTGAGTTGCCAAATAATTTGTATCCTTTACCACTGCCTGCTTGAGCTAACGCTTCTAGCAGGTAGATAAGCCCTTAATAACAGATCCCATCATGATTGATATTGTGAGCTATCGTGGTTGCCATGTGTAACAAGCCGCCATACTGATATCGCGACGCCTGCGTTCTGCATTGCTATCATTAGGCCAGCAAACATAATGCGATTTTCATTTTCATGCAACTCATACCCGTCAAAGCCTATCGTTGCTTTTAATTTTCGTTGAACCATACCAGGTCTAATAAGGTGCACCGAACCAATGTGGCCAGCGGCAACCACTTCGCGGGAGTATCGCTAGGAATTTAGCAGCAATGGGGTGGTTGTTGCGGGAGATGTGGTTTATTAATTCTAGTCCTTCAGCGATCACTCTGGCTGCTTTAGCATCAGTCGGCCTGTAAACTGAACCGTATATATTCAGCCGCATTGCGCTGGCACATTGACCATCGCAGTCGGTGACGTTTTACCTAATGGGCATCGTGAGAGAAATGTAATCACCGCTGTAGTTTTGTTCGCAGCCAAAAAAAGTAAGTAGAAAAATGAAATGAGAAAAATACGATAACTGTCATTTATTCGTAAAGAAAATTAATTTAAACCAAAATATACTATTAAATTAGTATGAGATTGACAATGTTGGGGTTTGTAAAACCTAGGATTAGAGATGCAAAGGAACCGTGATTCCTTTAAAGTTAATAAAACTGTCTATACTGAATATTACGACTAACGCAAAGGCTGTAAAATTTTGCAGTATTTAATGTATTTTTTATTACTTATTTGGATCCCGTCGGCTGCTTCTATACAGCTCATAGAAGTCGGAGATTTAAATGAAAGCTATTCACTGAATGACCATGTCGAATATGTTGTCGATGATCTTGGTGAGTATAACGCTGAGCAATTAATGTTGCCAGAGCAGCAGTGGCTTAAGCATAATAAAGAAACATTATCGTTCGGATACACTCGTTCAACCTATTGGTTTCGTTTTGCCGTTCAAAATAGTACTAATACATCGATTAATCATCTACTAGAAATAGCGTATCCGGTTTTAGATAATATTAGTATGTATATATACGATGCAAAAAATGGACTGCAAGTCGTTCAGCATACGTTAGGGGATAAAATGCCCTTCAAATCAAGACAAATTCAACATCGAAATTTTGTTGTTCCTCTGGATCTAGAGCCTGCACAGAAACAGGTATGGTTATTACGTATAAAAACGTCCAGTGCAATGCAGGTTCCAATGAAAATCTGGCCTGATCGTCAGTTTTTCTTAGGTGATCAAGCTCGTCTAATGGGATTGGGCGTGTATTACGGCATTATGTTCATTATGGTTTTATACAACCTGTTTGTTTTTATGTCGGTGCGTGAAGAAAATTATTTGTATTATGTGTTATATGTCGCCTCAATGGCTGTTTTTTTAGCGAGTTTGCAAGGGCTAAGTTTTCAGTATATTTGGCCCAATGCCACGAGTTGGAATGACAGTGTGATTATTGTCATGTTGGCAGGTGTTGTGGTGTTTGCTTGCTTGTTTACGCGTAATTTCTTATTTCTATCTGATGGGGAAGAAAAACTCAACCTTGCTTTTGGGATCGTTATTATCTCTTCGGCTTTTATCGCTCTATCCGTAAACTTTATCTCTTATGCTATTTTAATCCAGACGCTTATTGCCATTGCGGTTATCGGGATTAGTTTATCTATTTATTCTGGTATTTTACGCTGGGGGCAAGGTTATTCTTCAGCTCGATATTACACCATTGCTTGGTCGGCTGTGCTTTTAGGGGGGGTTATTCTGGCGTTGAATAAAATTAATTTTATTCCCCGTAATTTTTTCACTGAAAATGCCATTCAACTAGGGTCTGTATTGGAAGTTATATTACTATCATTTGCATTGGCCGAACGTTTAAACCAAGAAAAGGGAGAGCGCTTCGAGGCTCAGATAACGGCTTTGAATCATGAGCGTATTGCAAGTGCGGCACAAGCTGAAGCCCTTGAACAAGAACGTTTTGCGCGCGCAGCGCAGGAAAAGGCATTAGTGCATGAGCGTGAAGCTAGAGAAGCACAGGCAAGAGCGTTAGCCATTCAGAATGAAGCGAATGAGAACTTAGAGCACAAAGTACGAGAGCGTACGAATGAACTGGAGTCTGTTAATGAAAAACTCGCTGAATTAAGTACTACCGATGCTTTGACAGGGGTTCGTAATCGTCGGTATTTTGATCAGATGCTGGAACGTGAGTTTAACCGAGCCCGTCGAGAACGAGAGCAGTTATCAATTTTAATGCTAGATATTGATTTTTTTAAACGAATTAATGACGAATATGGGCACCAAGTGGGTGATGATGCGTTACGCCGCGTTGCTAATGCTTTACGGGAAGTTCTTCATCGTACCACCGATTTTGTTGCTCGCTATGGTGGCGAAGAGTTTGCCATTATATTACCCAATACAGAGGTAGCAGGTGCGTACCTTGTGGCAGAGAAAATCCGTAAAAAAATTGCCAAGCAGCCGTTTGATGCCGCAGGTATTACGTTCTCAATTACAGTATCCATTGGTATTATGGGGGATGAACCCAGTAGTGGTTCTAGTGCTGATTTTTGGTTAAAAGAAGCAGACGATGCATTATACAAAGCCAAAGAAGGGGGACGTAATAAAGTTGTAATATCCACCGCTTGCCCAAAAAAAAGTCACCCTAAACAGAATATCTGATAGGTCACTTAATGTAACGATGACACCTGCCTATTATTAAAAAGTCGGTATGAGTAAGAACGAACATAGTTAACCCGCAGCCCATAACAATACGAGTAAAGACGATCGTCATCATATAATATAAAACATTCGATTTTATCGGCCCAAGAAAGACCGCAAGCCTGCCGAAAATAGCAGAGCAGAGATTAAGATAACGGCTATTGAAAACACTAATATTTTAGCACGGTCGCTGCTGAAAGGGTGTTTTTAAGGTAATGAACTATTACTCAATAGTAAGGTACAATGATGCATTCGTATCACTTTTCGATTGCAGGGGTTAAGGATGAGGGCGTTTTTTTATCATCTAGTACGTTCTCCCGTTAAATTAGCGCGTGTGAGTCATAAGCGAAGTAAGCGCCGAATTCGGCGCGACCTCCTGATTATCAAGTTAGCATTAGCGCAAGAAAAACAAGAAACCAGAGACATGCTATTAGTTTATCGAAAATTCACTCATGGCGACGCGACGGACGCCGAGATGAAAGCGGCGAATGAGCAGCTGGTTGATGTTATGAAAGGGCTAGGGATCGGTCTATTTGCCACGTTACCGTTCGCGCCTATTACGATTCCTTTTATCATAAAATTAGGCAGACGATTTGATATCGACGTATTGCCCAGTGCTTTTTATGAAAAGGATAGGAAGGTTAAATAGACACGACTTGACTTTCTGTTAAGGGTAAAGCGTTTTAAGGGTAAAACGCTGATAATAGTTCTATTTGCTTAAGGTTAGGCCACTCACCTTGCAGGGGCTCGCACTGAAAGCTTTTAACGGTATCTTGCCATTGAAACGACAGAGCAAAAGCGTGTAAATAGCAGCGATCGGCTTCATCCCCTTTATAACGTTCGTCACCTAAAATGGCACAACCTAAGCTTTTTAAGGCAACGCGTATTTGATGTGTTTTACCGGTTTTAGGCTGAATTAGATACATACGCTTGGCAATCTTTTGATCCGTTTCTAATGCGCTTGATTCGAAGTATGTCGACGCAGGGTTTAAGTGACTACGGGTTAATAACCAGCTCCCATTTCGACCCTTCTCCATGTCACCTCTTACCCAGCCTTGTTTCTTTTTTGGCTTGCCAAGTGCAATGGCTAAATAATGTTTTTTCACCTTATGTTGGCTAAATAACTCACCAAATGTGGCTGCTGCTGCAGCAGACTTAGCAAAAATGACGAGTCCTGATGTTGCCTTATCTAAGCGATGAACGGGCCAAAGGCGAAGGATGCTAGGGTCTATTTTTTTAATTTCAGCTAGGGCCAGTTGCTGCAAACTGAGCGTACTGATATCGCCTTGCTCAAGCTGCATGCTCACGCCGCTAGGCTTATTGATTATGACCCAGTCAGAATGGTTATGAATGATCGTGACCGGTGGTGTCTTTCTCGATGTATTTGTGGGCGATGTATTCGTTGAAGAAGCATTAGTTGGCGGTGAAGGCAGCATTAACGGTTTTGCTCTTCAAGGATGGTTAATAAACGGCGCACCAAGGCTTCGAACGTTTGAGCTTCTTCATTGTCTTTGCTGGCATTAAAACTGTACATCAAGCGCTCAATTTCTTCTTTTGACATATATTGAACGGCTACGGAATTGATCATGATTTGAATTCTCTTCTAAAAACTATTTAGGCACTCAAGGGCTGACCTAGTGGCAGCGCATTGTATCTTAAAGCTTCAATAAAGAAAGCAGGATAATGCCGGCAGG
>JBNMOT010000174.1:0-5903 GCA_051275515.1 Oleispira sp.
CATTTCAAACTTTTATAAAAGAGCGTGGTGAGGTTGAACTAATTAACAGTTACTTAACAACAACAATCTTTACTTATAATTAAATTAAATTTAATTGAAAAAAAACCTCCCTAAATCGGAGGTTTTTTTATGCCACAACATTCGTTTTGAATATTGAATACCAAATTAAAAAACTGATCTTAAAATATTGATTTGAGTTTTTAGTTATTTATTAAATATATCCTTAATTTAGGTCTTTTCAATTACATTCAGTCTACATGCTGCTTTTTTACAATTTGCCTTGTTTCTCTATTTTGTGAATAATAAGTTTAACCGCATTCTTATTCACAAAATAAACATTCACCGTCGAAACTCCACCTGTAACTCTGAACACGAAACAGTCATATCGAGCAAGCATTTCGATGCTTATGCAAATTTGCTTTTTGATTTTAGAAGACCAACGCCCAGAGAAGCCATAACCACGGCAATGATCGCATTGAGATAGTTGAAAAAAGCATAGGGAGCGTAGTCAAGTACGTCTACGCCTAAAGTAGCCGCATAAAAGGCACCTGCAGTTGTCCAGGGTATAAGTCCGGTTGTCATAGTGGAACCTTCTTCTACTGAGCGGGAGAGTATCGCTGCCTCTAAGTTTTTTTGTTCATATTTGGGCTTAAAAAGTTGGCAACTTAAAATAATCGAAATGTAGGCCTCACCCATAGCAATGTTACCCAAGAAGCCGGAAATAATAGTCGTGGCAATTAGAGTGGCAGTGCGCTGCACTCTTTTAATAATACCTGCTAATAGTGAGGTTAGAAATCCAGCTCCGTGCAAAATTCCGCCGAGTGCAATAGCCATTAAAGCCAACAGTAAAGTCCAGCTCATACTGCTAATACCGCCTCGACCCAGCAGAGCGTCTAGATTGGGTATACCAGTTGTAGCGGGCGTATTTTCCCATAGCGCATTGAGAACGGAGATGGTACTTTCTTCTTGATAAAGGATCGCTATTAGCACCGCGAGCATAATGCTGCATGACATCGTCACTTCTGCGGGAACTTTTCGAATACTCAGGACAGCGAGTAAAATCAGCGGTAATAAAGTAACGAGCGGGGTAAGGCTGTAATTTGTGATAAGGGCCGTTTGAATCGATGTGACTTCTGACAGATCTAGATTTTGCTCGCCATAATTTAAGCCGATCACCAAAAATATTAAGAAAGTGAGGATAAAAGTGGGTACTGTGGTGAATAGCATTGAATAAATATGTCGATACAGATCAGTTCCTGCACTCATAGCGGCAAGGTTTGTGGTATCTGAAATCGGCGACATTTTATCACCGAATGTGGCGCCGCAGACAATCATACCTGCAACTAGCGGCAGGGGAATATTCATAGCAGAACCAATGCCAATAAAAACGACACCTAAGGTGCCCACCGTTCCCCAGGATGTTCCAGTTGCAACCGACATCACTGCACACAGCAATAATCCGATTGCCAAAAATAAACTTGGACTCAGCCAGCTTAGGCCATAGTAAATAAGCGTGGCGATGGTACCGCTGTGCATAAAGCTTGAAATTACCATACCGATTAATATAAATATATAAATTGCAGGCATAGCTCTAGTCAGGGCGTTAGTCATTAACTCACGTATCTGTATATAACCATAGCCAAGTCTAAAAGCGTTAAGCCCTACCCACAAAAGACAGAGAAACATCAAAGTATGCAGGCTGATGCCTAAGCCGAATAGCCCACCAGCAATAGTGATGACAATCACGCTAAAACAGATAAGAGACTGGAAAAAACCGGGACTACGGGGTAAGTTGGGAGTGATTACAGACATTGGTATACAATAAATCAATAAGTGAGAAGACGCGCAGTATAACAGTACAAATAACTGGGTAAACTATAAACAAGCAGGATATAACAAGAATACAGATTTTGTCCTCCGAAGTAGGCTTTCATAATTGTCTGGTTTAAGCCTATGGCTGGCGGATAGATTTAGCATATTGCCCTAAAAAACGTCCAGTTTTGTGTAAATGAAGTAATTAATAGTGCACCTTAAATTTTTAATAAATATTCACGTAATAAAAAGTAGAATATTGTTTATACATTGTTACCTAATCTAATGTGGATGCGATTCTTTTTTTACTGAGTAATAGAGGCATTATCATGAATAAAAAATCTTCTCAATTAGGCCGGATCACCGGTGCTCTTAAAACAAGCTTTGTCGCTGATTCGCTAGCTATGCCGGTACATTGGTATTATCAACCGATGGAAATAGAGCTTGCCTTTTCTGGTGGTATTCAGCGCTTTGAAGCAGCACCTAAGTTTCACCCGTCATCTATCATGTCATTGCACTCCAAACAGAAAGGGGGTCGGCAGTCGAGTGCTAGCTCATCCGCGGGGCCTTCATCGAAAGACCAGATGCCCCAAGTAGTGGGGGATGTTATTTTAAAAGATAAGGCACAGTTTTGGGACACGCCTAATGTGCATTATCATCAGGGCATGCAGGCTGGTGAAAACACCCTCAACGCACATTGCGCTCGTGTGCTTATGCGCGTCCTGGCAAGTTCACCACAACGATATGATCGTCACAAATTTCTCAGTGCCTATATCGATTTTATGACAAGCCAACCACCAACTCATCCCGATACCTATGCAGAATCATATCATCGAGGATTTTTTGCTAACCTGGCTCAGGGACGCAAACCCGAAAAGTGTGGCATGGTAACTCACGACACAGCATCCATTGGTGCATTGGTAACGATAGCGCCTTTGGTTTTTTCAGAGCGACTTAAAGACGTAAACGAAAACGATATAATGACTGCCTGTCGAGCTCATTTGGCTTTGACCCATCCTGATGAATCCTTAATGAAGGTGTGTGATCGTTATGTGAAACTGCTATGTGGTCTTATTGAGGGGCCAGACGAGGCCGGCGTTAAGGCACTTTTACTTGAAGCGAGTAAGGGTTCAGCGAGCGCTGATTTAGCCGCTCTACTGAAACGAGATTTACCCGACAATCAAGTAGTCGGTCAGATATTTTCAAGAGCGTGTTATATTTCAGATTCTTGGCCGGTAGTATTGTACCTAGCCTGTAAATACCAAAATGACCCATGGCAGGCGCTTAGAGTAAACACTAACATAGGGGGCGATAACGTCCACCGCGGCATAGTGTTGGGAACCCTGTTGGGACTGCAGAGCGATGTAGTGGCCAGCCACTGGTTCGAACAACTGGAAGACCACATATTAATTAGTCAAGAGATTGAGTCGCTTATCAGCGTGGTAGACGCTCCCAAACAGTAAGTTCAGACAAGGTATGTTGAAACTTATGTTGAGTTTCACGTATCACAAAGGGGACTTTACGCGGTTTACCGACCAACCTAAAATGGCTTGATAGTTGATCTTTCAAGCCATCTAATGTGCTGTAGTTTTCGCCATCTTTTTTGTAGCCACCTATCCATTCTTCTTTGGGTGTATGTTCTTCCAACCACGTGTAGGGAGATGCAATAATAAGCAAGCCACCATCATTAACACGCTGTGCCATATCAGCCAGAAAAAGGCTCGGTTGGTAGAGTCGGTCAATCAGATTAGCTGCCAGTACCAAATCATAAGAAGTAAACTGCGGCTCTAGGTTACAAGCGTCGCCTTGATGAAATCCAACGCGGCTCGCATAAGCTTCCAACCCTAGTTCTTGCAGGGTTCGAGTATGATAACTAACTAGTTCACCTTCTTCGACACGGGCATAACGAACCTCTCCTTGTTGTGCCATTTTGGCGGCGAGGCGAGTAAAGTTTACAGAAAAATCAATACCGTCTACTTCATCGAACTGACGGGCTAACTCAAAACTTGCTCGACCACACGCACAGCCTAGGTCAAGTGCTCTGCGGGTAGGCTTGCCCTTTATAGCCTCAAGCGCAATATCAGCTAAGGCTTTAGGAAAATTCTCTACACCGTGCCAAGTTTCTCCAAAATGAAATTCTGCATATTCAGATAATAACTGATTACTTTCGTAGTAAGTCTTAGGCAGAGCAACCTCTACTTCAGAGGCTATGTAGCGAAATCCGGCGTGCTGCGAGAAGTGACGTCTAAATGCATAACGTGCAGACAAGCGCGCCTCGTTGCCACTTGAAATCCATGAACCACCTTTGATCAGATTGTGTTTACCGTCAAAAGTAGGCGTAGTGAAATCGTCATACAGTGGGTGAACCTTAAAGTTGTCGAACGGATAAATAGCGGTCTCAGTCCATTGCCACACGTTGCCCACTACGTCAAACCAATTGCCATGCTGATAACGAGTTACTGGACAGCATGATGCAAAATGATCGAGATGCAAGTTAGCATTAGTCTCGCGTTGACCTATCTCTTCAACGCCAGCTTGTGCGCAAAGACGATGCCATTCATCTTCAGTTGGCATGCGAATTTGTAGCCCAGTTTCTATTGTTTTCCACTCACAAAAAGCTTTCGCCTCATGAAAGTTAACTTCAGCTGGCCAGTTCCAAGCCATCTCAATTTCTTCAGTCATCAGGCGCAAACGCCAGCCATTCTGCCAACGCCAAAAAACGGGTTGTTTAGCCTCAGTAAACTGGCGCCATGCAAGACCTTCATCACTCCAAAAGCAATCCTTTTGATAACCATCATCTTCAACAAATTCGAGAAACTCTTGGTTACTGACTAAATATTGGCTCGCTTTAAATTCAGCCACCTCTGCCTCATGTTGGCCGTACTCGTTATCCCAGCCATAAAAAGCACTATCAAAGGATTTACCAAGCCGAACAGAGCCGGCGGGGACGCTTAAAAGTTTGTTTTTTGGGGCTTGCCCCGCATCTTTGCAAGCAGGCCATTGAGGTAAGGGTTGGACATTTGTTAGTGCATGTTGGCGTATAAGTACTGACGACGTTTCAAGATGAATACGTTCGTGCTCTATGCCCATGAGGATAGGCCACCAAGTGTTTTCCCAATTAATGGGTAGGACGAGGTCCAAGGTATTAATTAATTTTAGAACGTTGACACGCACCTTTGCACGGTAATTTTTTACCGCAGAAACACTGGGCCAATCGTAATTCTCTTCGGACAAATCATCCCAGCTCATTTCATCAACACCCACCGCAAAAATTGATTCCATGTGAGCGTCGATCCGTTCAGGTATCAGTTTTGCCAATAGTAGCTTGTTGATGAAAAAAGTTGCTGTATGCCCAAGATAAAAAATAAGTGGGTGGCGCAAGGGTATCGGTTTTTGATAGAAAACTGTATCTTCTCGCAAACAATCGAAGAGTCGCGTGTAGGTATCAAAAGTGTTGGTAAAGTAGAGCGCTATTTCTTTGCGCTTATCATCTGCGGTGCCGCCTGTCAGTTTAGGGGTAATGCGCAACGTTCTAGCATCAACGAAATTGGCGGATGTCTTAGCCATTTCTTGGGCTTTTTGTATAGGTAATGTCATTGTGAACTACGTTCCTTTAACTTTCTTCATATAAGCATACGGTTAAAAACCGGATAAAGGCTCAACCTTTTTTATCTTAAATTGATCTTGTTTGCCAAGAACTCACTGTTTAGCAAGTTCAAACCTTCTCAGTCTAGCCGTTTTTGACTTTCCCTGTAAACTCTAGTGTTAGAACTTAATTACGCTTTATTTGCTTCCAAGTACCACCATATTGGTAGAGCTTTTGATTTTTCACTTTCGTTTGGCACTCTGAACAGAGAAACAGCCAAGAGGAAATTGCTTGCAGTCGGACCCTATACAATAGCGGCTGTACTTTTTTACAGTGTTCACATTCTTTTAATATTCGCTCTCTTCTAGATTTACCCATTGTTAGCTACTTTTTTATAGTACTTTTGTAATTAAAACATTGCCGCGCGTATCTCCTTTCAGAGTTTACCCCGAATCCGTAACGCAAAATTGGCTTGCCACAGGGAAGCATTCAGGGATTTGTCCCA
>JBNMOT010000175.1:0-5902 GCA_051275515.1 Oleispira sp.
TTCATATAGCAGGCTGTAACGACCCGCGACGGGTAGCCAACCAAGGTTGAGTGAAAACATCAAAATTAACAGCATGGCTAGCCAAAATAAAGGAATGGAATACCCTACGATGGTGATTGAAGATATGAGGGTATCAATAAATCGTCCACGATTTACTCCTGCGATCGTACCCAGTGGTATACCGACAAATAGCGATAATATAAACGCGAAAAAACACAGCTCTAACGTAGCAGGAAACACCATCATGACTTCATTCAAAATGGACTCACCGCTTTGATTTAGCCCTAAATTACCTAGTGCTAATTCTTCAAGATAAGCGATCCACCCCCCCAAAAAAGGTTGGCTGCTCCACTGTGATGCTTCGTCTAAGCGCAGAATGCTAAAACCAATCATCGTCAAAATAGCGAGAGTGATGATGAAAAGATTTAATCGGCGAATGGTATATATCAGCATATTTTACTCGCTTCGATAAACACTAGAAAATGAGCGAGTACCGAAAGGACTCATTTGTAATCCACCTAATGATTTATGGTGAACCTGAAAGTGCACGCCATGTGCTAATGGGATTAATGGCACTTGTTTGTCTAAAATATTTTGCGCAAGGTGATAATAATTTAAGCGTTGTTCAAGCTTACCGGTGCGTAAAGCCAATTCGAGTAAATTATCAAAATCCAGATTACACCAATTGGCAATGTTAAGCCCGGCTTGCTTGGCATCGCACGATAAGAGTGGGCGTAGGAAGTTATCTGGGTCGCCATTATCAGCAATCCACCCTGATAAGATAAGATCAAAAGATGTCGATTCACCCATACTGATACGATCAAGCTTATCTTGATGTGACATAGTCACTTTAATACCAATTGTTTTTAGGTTTGCTTGAATTAGCTCTGCTGTTTTTCGAGGGCTAGGGTTATAGGGGCGAGGTTCAGTGGGAACCCACATCGATAATGTCAGTTCATTATCATACCCAGCCTCTTTTAATAATCTAATGGCTTCTTCAGGATCAAAATCTAATGCTTGGCTATTGTGATTATAGGCCCATGACATGGGAGGCAACATGCTTTTTGCTTTTGTGCCCGTACCGTAATAAACCGAATCCAGTAAGTTATTACGATTAATGGCAAGGCTAATGGCTTTGCGCACCCGAATATCTTGCAAGATAAGCTTGTTATTATTGAGCGCTAGAAATGACACATTCATGCCAGTTTGCGCCATTAATTCAAATTCTGAATTATTCGAAATAACGGATAGCTGGCTGGCGACAGGTGATGAAAGTACATCACATTCGTGACTTAATAGTTTCGCTAGCGAACCTGTGCCGCGTGATGAGATATCAAATACCACTTGCTCCATTGGTGCAGCACCTTGCCAATAGCCCCAGTGACGTTTCAAACGAATAAGATCGTTAGGTATGTACTGGTCTAAATAAAAAGGCCCGGTTCCGATAGGTTTCATATCGAGTAGATTTAACTGACCAGCTTGAAGTAGCTGCTGCCCGTATTCTTGTGAATAAATGACCGCATAGCTTGTGGCTAGGTTCGATAGAAAAGAGTTATCAGGGCGGCTTAAAATAAATTTAACAGTATGAGAATCAATCGCGACGATATCATAGATTAATTTATCAAAACCTAAACTTTCAAACCAAGGATAACGCCCTCCAGAGATGTTAAAGAATGGATGGCTAGGGTCAATAACACGTTTAAAACTGAAAATAACATCTTGAGCATTTAATTGACGCGTTGGGGTGAACCAATCAGTATTCTGGAACTCAATGCCTTTACGTAGCGCAAGAGTGTATTCAAGTCCGTCGTCATTAATCGACCAGCTACGAGCCAGCCCTGGTAGCGGTTGGTGGCTAACAGGATCGAGCACTAATAAGCGATCAAATATTTGAGCGGCTAGGGTATCTGTTGTCAGCCCACCGTCTGTTAACTGTGGATTGAATATTGTGGGTGTGTCTTGGCCACAATAAATGAAGCCACGGCTTCGTATATCAGTATCTTTTTGTGGCTCAGAACAACCCATAAGGCTAACTAGGCTAAAACAAGCAAACAAAAGGCGAGTGTATGCGCTCATATCGTAAAGGCGTCGAATGAAATCAAGTCGTTAAATTTAACATTTTCCATCACAGCCACCAAGTCATCATCCTTGATATCCACCTTTTTCTTAACGTTATGTTGCTTAAACAGCTGCTGGTCTTTGATTTCCATTGAAATGATGGAGATTAATTGGTCAACCTCGAGAGAAGGCGAAAGAGGTGCGACACCGTCAATGTTACGTCTCGTTACTGCCGACTAGCTGATATTTACGTAATAGCCCTCTAAGTTGATGGTAGCTTAAACCCAATAGTTCAGCGGCTTTTCTTTGGTTAAATTTGGCTTGTTCCAGCGCGTTACGCATTATTTCGATTTCTTGATCTTGTTGCCATTGCCGTAAATCCATCGGAAAAATAACATCAGTAGCGAAAGCATTTGTTGAATCTTCTGTTGTGCGGGTGTCATCTTGCTTATCGTGCCAAGGCGCATGAAAAGGGTTAATAATAATGTGCTCGACAGGCTCATCTTCAAGGCTATGACGAAACACCGAGCGCTCAACCACATTTTTAAGTTCACGAATATTACCAGGCCAGTGGTACTCGAGTAAGGCGGTACGTGCTTGTGGAGTGAAACCAGAAAAGTAGCCAAACCCTAATTCTTGACACATACGTACGGCATAGTATTCCGCTAAAGGAAGAATGTCGTCATAGCGTTCACGTAATGGCGGCAAATGAATAATATCGAAAGCAAGGCGATCAAGTAAGTCTGCGCGGAATTGTCCATTTTGCGCAAGCTGCGGCAAGTTTTCATTGGTTGCACAGATTAAACGAACGTTAGCTTGGCAGGTCTTACTGCCACCCACACGTTCATATTCCCCATATTCAATGACGCGTAGTAATTTTTCTTGCACCCCGAGTGGTGCCGTGGATAATTCATCAAGAAACAAGGTGCCATCTTCTGCTCGTTCAAAGCGACCTTGATGCCTTCCTTTTGCGCCAGTAAATGCCCCAGCTTCGTGACCAAATAGCTCTGAATCAATTAAACCGTCACTTAACGCTGCACAATTAAGGGTTATTAAGGGCTGATCCCAACGACGAGATAAGTAATGCACTCGTTGTGCTATCAACTCTTTACCTGTACCTCGTTCACCTAAAATGAGGATCGGGCGATTAAGTGTTGCTAATCGAGATGCTTGATCAAGCACAGTAAGGAACGCTTCTGATTCACCGATTAAATTATCTTTATTGTGCATGGTTAATCTCGCTAAATATTGGCGTATTAGCCCTCACCATAACAGCCTATTTATTGAGCTGTAAAGTTAAGTGTATGATTTTTATTAAACAAAAAGTTGGCACGCGACTTGATATATATTTGATGTGACATTAAGTTATTAATTATAAATCGGCCTTACGTGCAGGTTTAATAAAGGAGTTTTTATTATGGGTATTTTTTCTCGCTTTGCAGACATTGTTAATGCAAACGTAAACTCACTGCTTGATAAGGCTGAAGATCCACAAAAGTTGATCCGCCTTATTATTCAGGAAATGGAAGACACTTTAGTTGAAGTACGTACTTCATCAGCGCGTGCATTAGCTGATAAGAAAGAACTGCAACGTCGTATTCATTCGATTGAAGCACAATCAAACGATTGGCAGCAGAAAGCGAGCTTGGCATTACAGAAAGGTCGCGAAGATCTTGCTCGTGCTGCGTTAATTGAAAAGCAAAAAATAAGTGATGTAGCACTAACACTGAATGAAGAGTTTAAGTTAGTTGACGAAACAATTGATAAACTGAGCTCTGAAGTTGCAGAGTTAGAAACAAAGCTGCAAGAGACTCGTGCTCGTCAACAATCACTGGTTCTTCGACATAAAGCCGCGGGTAATCGTCGTGATGTTCGTCGTCAGCTTGATACTGGTAAAGTGGATGAAGCACTATCAAAATTCGAGCAATACGAACGTCGTATAGATGAGATGGAAGCAGAAGCTGACAGTTACAATCTTGGTCGTGGTAAGAACTTAGAAGATGAGTTTGCGAATCTTCAGGCTCAAGACAGCATTGAACAAGAGTTAGCTCGTATGAAAGCGAACATTAAAGATAAAGAGTAATATCATTCTGGATAAGTCAATGAGCAGAGACTTGTCTGGATTGGTACCATCAACTCTGATTAATTTGGAACAACGTCACTGATTCTGCGCGGATAAGGAGAGAAACGAATGTCTATGGGTTTTATTGTTGGTCCGTTAATGGTGTTTTTAGTTATTGTTGCACCATTATGGTTGATTCTTCATTACCGCGGTAAGCGTCACGCTAGTCAGGGATTATCTGGTGACGAGCATGAAAAATTGCAAGCGTTAGCGGTCCGCGCAGAACAAATGCAAGATCGTATCATGACGCTTGAGCGCATCCTTGATGCTGAAGCTCCCCAATGGAGGCATAAGTAATGAGTAAAATCTTATACCGTGATACAAAAAATGGAAAATTGGGTGGGGTGTGTGCGGGTATCGCAGAATACTTTGGTATGGAAATTTGGCTCGTCCGAATTCTTGCAGTATCGGCATTTTTACTCGGCGTTGGCTTTTTTGCGACACTGGCATATATTGCAGCGTGTTTAATACTTGATAAAATGCCAGAAGAACGTACACAGCAACAAACGACATATAAAGAACATAATGTGAAACAAAAACCATGGCAAGCAGGGCAACCTGCAGAGCAGATTTTACGAAATGTCGAATCTGAATTAAATGGCATGGAAGGCAATTTGCGCAAAATGGAAGCTTATGTCACATCTTCCGCATTCAACGTTGATCGAGAGTTTAAAAATCTATAAAGCATCGTCTATTTTAAAGAGTGGACTAAGTAGCCCGTTCATCTTGAAAGCGCATATGCGTACATCTCATACTCGTTACAATGAGCAGGCTTAGGCCTGCTTTTTCGTTAACCGTTAACCGTAGAAAATTGAACGTATTCTTACTTAGGTTGATATAAAAAAGAATACGTTCATCATCAGTTAATTTTACTTTGTGTATGCTATCTCCAGAATAAAAAGAACTAAGGCATGATATGAATCGTATTGGTAATGAGTTAAATAAACTGGTTAATCGTAGTTTAGATCGTCACGTACGTTTAGCGGTAACGGGATTATCTCGGTCGGGTAAAACGGCATTTATTACTTCATTGATCAATCAGCTATTGCATGTTAATACCAATCCACGTTTACCCCTTTTTACGGCTGTACGTGATGGTAATTTGTTAGGGGCTAAGCGAGTACCTCAACGCGATATGCATGTACCAAAATTTGGCTATGATGAAGGTATGGAGTCATTGTTATCTTCACCGCCTGCTTGGCCCGAACCGACTCGAGATGTTAGCCAAACACGATTAGCGTTACGTTATAAACCACAAAAAGGCCCGATGAAACTGTTTCAAGAAACAGCCACTTTATATCTTGATATTGTGGATTACCCAGGTGAGTGGTTACTTGATTTACCTTTGCTTGATCTGGATTTCATGGCGTGGTCTAAACAGCAGACAAAGGTGTTAAAAGGTAAACGGCTAGAATTAGCACAAGAATGGATGGCGATGGGGGAAACATTCGACCCCTTTGCACCTGCTGATGAAGTCTTAATTGAACGCATTTCGGCAGCATTTACCGATTACTTGTATAAGTGCAAGGCTGAAGGTGGATTACATTGGGTTCAGCCTGGGCGTTTTGTGTTACCTGGCGAGTTAGCAGGGGCGCCGGTATTGCAGTTTTTCCCTATGATTTGGGAACACAACTATACCGAACAACAACTTCAACAAGCAGATGAACACAGCAACATCGGCATGCTGAAGAGCCGATATAAATACTATCAGCAGCATGTAGT
>JBNMOT010000176.1:0-5792 GCA_051275515.1 Oleispira sp.
TACTCCCGAAGATGCGCGCCAGGTTTTTAATATAGAGCAAGGCAAAAAGGTCGTCTGTTTAATGCCAGGTAGCCGCGGCAGTGAAGTAGAAAAGCTTTGCCCTGTTTTTATTCAGGCTGCAGAATTGGTTTTTAAACACAATCCTAATGTTCGTTTTATCTTGCCTGCGGCAAACGAAGTGCGGAAGCTGCAAATTGAAAAATTAATAGATGATGCCAATCTGATCGTTAACATAGAGGTTATCGATGGTGATTCTAAGGCGTGCATGCAAGCGGCGGATGTTATTTTGCTTGCATCAGGTACGGCGACTCTTGAAGGACTGTTGCTTAAAAAGCCGATGGTTGTAAGTTATATCGTCTCGCCGATTACCTGGATGATTATGCGTCGATTATTAATACAAGATTTTGTTTCGCTCCCTAATTTATTGGCGGGCCGAGAAGTTGTTCCTGAAATATTACAAGAGCAGGCAACGGCTGAAAATTTAGCCAACGCTTTGAATGAGCGGTTAGAAGACGAAAAGTTGATTCATCAGCTACAAGAAACCTTTTTGTTTATTCACAAACAACTCAAGCGGGGTGCTGATGAACAAGCGGCTTTGGCGATTATAAATTTGTTAGAGTCTAGCCCAAGTTTGGGTGAACAATAATGTCTGTCGATGATGTATTATCCGTAAGCTTAGTTGATAAATTTAATGTCCTAACCGACGTTGAAGCCCAGTTACTTGAACAGCAAATTGTGTATTGTGGCGTTGACGAAGCAGGAGCCGGTCCTTTGTGTGGCGACGTTGTCGCTGCTGCTGTTATTCTTGATCCGGATAATCCGATTGCAGCGTTAAATGATTCAAAGAAGCTAAGCGAGAAAAAGCGCGAAGCGTTATTTCCAGAAATCAAAGAGAAAGCCTTAAGCTATTGCATTGCTCGCGCGAGTGCAGAAGAAATTGATAGCATTAATATTCTTCAAGCACGTATGTTAGCGATGACGCGTGCTGTTCGCGGGTTGACACTTCACGGTTTAAAACAATTACCCGAATATGCGCTCATCGACGGCAATCGTTTACCTGAGCTGGATATGCCAGGTACGGCAATTGTGAAAGGTGATGCTTTAGTCGCGGCCATCAGTGCTGCCTCTATTTTAGCCAAGGTTCAGCGTGACCATGAAATGGTTGCTCTGGATGAGAAATACCCTGGTTATGGCTTGGCACAGCATAAAGGTTATCCCACTAAGGCACATATCGCTGCCCTTGAAGAGTTGGGCCCGTGCGAAATCTATCGTAAAACGTTTGGCCCTGTGAAGAGATTATTAGCCGATACCTAGTCTTTTACTGTAGGAACTACTCTTTGTATATTTCAACATTAACGGTAATAGCTCAATTTCATAGCTCTGCTTTAACTTCAAAGGGTGAACCCTGTGCAATATGATGTAATTATAATTGGCGCTGGTGCAGCGGGCCTTATGTGTGCGGCCGTTGCAGGTCAGCGTGGTCGATCTGTTTTAGTATTGGATCATACGAATAAAGCAGGCAAAAAAATTCTTATGTCGGGCGGTGGCCGTTGTAATTTCACCAATTATTACGTCGAGCCTGATCGCTATCTCTGTTATAACACACATTTTTGTAAAAGCGCTTTAAGCCGCTATACCCAGTGGGATTTTATCGGCTTAGTAGAGAAGCATAATATTCCCTATCATGAAAAACAGTGGGGAGAATTATTTTGTGATAATAAAGCCATTGATATTCTTAATATGCTATTAACCGAATGTGAACTTGCTGGCGCTAAGGTTCAATTGAAAACTTCAGTCGATTCAATTAAGTCGCTTGAGGCCGATACGAGTCTTTATAAATTGTCGACGGATCAGGGAGAGTATACTTGTGAGTCATTGGTGATCGCGACGGGGGGGTTATCAATACCGACATTAGGTGCAAGTGGTTTTGGTTATCAAATTGCTGATCAATTTAATCTAAAGACTAACAATACTCGAGCTGGGTTGGTTCCTTTCACAATCACGAACCAATTGAAAGAGGTGTGTATTGCGCTATCAGGTAGCTCTTGTGACGTGACAATTGAGTGTAATAGCCAAAGCTTCCGCGGGAATATGTTATTTACTCATAGAGGTTTGAGTGGCCCGGCGGTATTGCAGATATCGTCTTATTGGCAAGCGGGCCAGACGTTAACAATAAATTTGTTACCTGATGTTGATCTTGCACAAGTACTACGGAAAACCCAGCATGATCGACCTAAGCTTTCTTTGAAAAAATTTATCGCTCAATGGCTAACACAAAAAATGTCGGAGCAATTGGTTGAGTTATTTTTAAATGACTTATTGAAAACAACTGATATATTTAAAAGTGGGTTGCCTCAAGCCTTAGCAGAATTAAACGCCGAGCAGATGGATGTCATCGCGAGTCAATTTAATGCTTGGCAGCTCGTGCCTTCTGGAACCGAGGGCTACCGCACTGCTGAAGTAACACTGGGGGGGATTGATACCGATGAAGTGAGCTCTAAAACCATGATGGCTAAAAACCAACAGGGATTATATTTTATTGGCGAGGTCTTAGATGTGACAGGGCATTTAGGTGGCTTCAACTTCCAATGGGCTTGGGCCAGTGGTTGGGCGGCTGCTCAATACGTATAGACTTCCTGAAAAGAATTCGCAGTGCTAGAATGTGATCCTTAAAATACACATTCTAGGTATTATTCCCCATGAAATTTGTTGCTAATGTCGATTTTAAGGGTGGCCAATTACGCCCGTTAGAAATGTCAGATGTCGACGCCATTGTTAAGCTATATCAAAAACAAACCTTAGCGGGCCAAAGTGAATCGTCTATTAAAGAGCATGCCCAACGCATGGTTTCTTTGTCAGTTCAGATGGCCGCAACCCAGCGTGGATTGATGTGGGCGCTTGAGGTTGATGGCCAAATGTTAGGCATGTTGAGCTTGTATGATTGGCAGCCAACACTCTTAAAAACCCTGATGCGTATCGATGTGTTACCCGAGCTAACACAAGAATTGCAAGTCGATGCATTAAACGCAGGGGTCAAACATCTTGTACAAAAATATCACCTGCGTAATTTCTCATTTCAATGTCTGCCACAAGGTGAAGAATCTGTTGTCGAGGTAATTAAGCTTGCGGGATTTAATCAGCAGGCTCGACTGCGGGACTTTCGCCGTCTCACTCAAGCAGAGTTTTCTGACATCATTGTATTTAATAAGATCGTCGAACCGTCTGAAGAGACGATGGCAGTTGGAGAGCAAGCATGAACTGGAATTTAAAGACGGAACATTATTACGTGCGATTTGCTCATGAGGAAGATGTTCCTAATATTTATTCCTTACTCGGATCTAGAGACGTGGTGAAGCATTATCCTAAGAATCCTATGGTTGTTGAAGTGCAAGCGATGGATGAATCGCGTCGAATGGTTATGCAGTTTGAAGCGAAAGAAGCTGCTTTTTGGCTGGTTGAAGAGAAAGTGACGGGTAAGGTTATCGCACGTATCAGTTTGCAAAAATTCAATTGGGCTCATGCAAGTGCTCAGCTAAAAATTGATATTTTCAGTGATTTTAAAACCCAAGCGATATTGGCTGAATTGATTTATGCCGTAGCAACCTTAGCGTATGAAGATTTATCTTTGCACCGTTTGGAGTGGCTTTTATTAGGCCAAGATCAAGGATCCATTGAGGTAGCAAAGACGTGTGGTTTTCAACATGATGGCCAATTAAAAAGTTATTTTGAATTTGAAGGTGCCTGGATAGACTATCAAGTCTTTAGCCTGCTAAAGACGGATGATGTATGGCAGCAAGCGATTACAAATCAAGGGTTATCTAAGCATTAATAGGCATGCTTCAAAGCCTGCTTTAGACGCTCTTTTAAAGCATAAAAAATTATGATGTCAGCCTTAATCTTGATTGATTCGAGAAGGCTGACTTTAAAAACGATTAAAAAACCTTTGTTTTCTTCAGAATCCACTAAACTTATTTAAGAAATTGAAATCAAAATAGTTTGAGCTTGAAAACATGTCTTTTAGATCGCAATACGTTACCCCATCCAGTCTGAAAACCCCTGATGAAGTTTCTTGTCTTCAGACGTTCGATTGCCCAAAATGTGGCTTGCTCAGTCCTTGGTCTAATGAATTACTGTCGCTTCGCGAGCAGGTTATAACAGACCCATTAACAGGATTGTTCAATATTAGATACTTTCGCAGCTCTCTAGAGATGGAGATAGAGCGTACTGCTCGTACTGCAATTCCTACTTCACTGATGATGATAGACCTTGATCATTTTAAAAAAGTGAATGATGTGTGGGGTCATGAGGTGGGTAATCAGGTGCTCAAACTTACGGCACTCTTAATCAATCAAGTGACACGTCAGCTTGATATTCAATGCCGTTATGGTGGTGAGGAATTTGTGGTTATTTTACCTTCTACGAATTTGTTATTGGCGAGCCAGGTTGCCGAGCGCCTGCGTCAGCAAATAGAAAAAAGTGAGATTGTGACGGGAGACAAGTCTTTTAACATTACCGCGAGTATTGGTTTATCTGTTCGCTTGGCACATGAACATGGAGGCGTTTCAGATTTAATCAAAGCGGCGGATGATTGCTTGTATCAGGCAAAGTCGTTGGGTAGAAATCAGGTATTCTTCCCGAGTGTCGAACGAGAGGAAGCGGCCGTTAGTGGCGATGAAAAAACAGCTTTAATGGGAATGTTTTCAGATTATCAAGATTAATTTCCTTGCTAAGATGAGTTAGCAAGGAAATTAAAGCTACATATCACGCAGTAAGGCGGTGCTACGAGCAGGGTGCAGTGTTATGAATGACTCGCTAGTCATCTTCTTGTCGAAGCTATGACGCAAGCGGAAGCTTGGGTCTAAGCGGCGTATACAGAGTGTTAGACGCACGGTTAACCAGCGATAATCCCCTTTACTGTCGGTGTGCAGGACGATCGAAGCATCTTTATCAAGAATCGCTTTACAAATAGGCACTAAATCTTGGCTAATTCCACGATCTCGATTTGAAATTTTATCTTGAGGCAGTGGGTAGCTAGCAATTGCGGTAGATGTCTCAACACCGTTTCCGATAGGCGTTTCTTCTGCAATTCTAATAGGCGCTACTGATCTCATATCTTGAGTTTTAATTTGAGCGTTTACTATCGCGCTAGATTTGTTTTTTTGCTGAGCCAATGATTGTAAGCGAGATTTTTCAGATTTTGCTGCGGCCAATTGTCTCTGCAAGTTCTCTTTTTGGCTTTTCTCTTTTTGTTTCTCTAATTCTGCATTTGCTAGGCGACGTTTACGCTCAGCTTCCTGCTTCACTTTTTTACTCGCAGCGGCCTTTACAGCCGTATCCGCCTTTGCCTGCTTATCAGCTCTTACTTTGTTTATACGATCATTATCTAAGCGTTTCTTTTCCGCAATTGCTGCTGCCGCTAAGGCTTTTTGTTCTTTCAGTTCAGTAGTAGACGGGGCTTTTGCCGCGACTCTTTTAGTATTGGTTTTACCATCACTCAACGTATCGTTTTTTTCTTGTGCTGCCTCCAGTCCTGGCGCTAGGGCTGAAACTTGCCAAGCAATATCAAGGTAGCCTTGAGCTTGGCCGTATTTCTTCTCCGCGATGGCTTTATTCGCTAAAGCCACGTAGGATTCTCCAAACTTGAAGATCAGTGGTGTAATTCTAAAATCGAAGGGGGCTTGAGACCTGAAAGCATCAATACGTTCAAGTGCGTTGTTGCCTACAGGATTTGTTAAGCGTTGCGCGCTAATGTCAGCTTCGATCTGATTTAGGAGTTCATCTAGCTCTTCTGT
>JBNMOT010000177.1:0-5641 GCA_051275515.1 Oleispira sp.
CGATCGTTGGCTTGATGAAATTCCACTTCAGCATGATTTTCTTAATCAGCCTTTGTTCATCTGGGGTACCTGAGACAATGATTTCCCTTAATAAATCCAAGTTAGTATCAAACTCACCACAGAAAGCCATAAGTTCAGACAAGTCGCCAGACGCCAGCTCATAAGGTGAAGCCGATAGCCTACTGTATTTTTCCATTATTTTAGTAAGAGTAATGCTTTGTAAATATGCAAATTTCTCCCAGTCAGAAGGTGTTGACACCATCAAACTTTCATAATGATCAAGCTCAACCAAAAAAAGTGATTTTTGCTCCAGCATATCTTTTACAGTATGTGCATTCGTGTAGTTTCTTTGATTCACATGCTGGTTAAGATTTTTTTTGAAACCATCCCATGCCGCAAGCATTCCATCATTTTCAATAGAGGACATGTTTTCACTGGTAATTACCTCCGTCAGTAGTTCGTTCATTATTTTTATATCTTCATCAAAAGACGGTACAAAATGATCATTACTACCTTGGTATGAAAAAAAACCAGCCGTAATTTGGTGTATACCGACCCTTAACACTAAAATGTCATTAGCCGTTGGCTCACTAGAATTAACGGCTACGGAGAAGATTAGGCCTAAACCTAACAATACTATTTTTTTTATTTTCATAACTATCCCTTATGTGATCAGCAGTACCATTCGAACTTCAAAAAATTAAATGATTGAACAAATATAGATGTTATTAACTTGAACTAATACATAAGATCGAGTTAATTAATGAACTTTTTTAGTGCTTTCGTACTAAAAAACACATTGGTATTTATTTACTACATTTATAAAATACAGTCTTTCTGAATATTAAATTACTCGACATCTTATTGACATATATGACAGAAACTTAAAACGTTTTTTATTAATAAAGAAAGATTATGGCTATCAAACCCCATTACATGTCTAACAGTTGAAAAACCTTTAGTTAAACGAGTTAACTTCACTTGCCATTAAATAGCGCCATTGCCCTTCTTTGACATCGAGTTGGATTTCTCCAATTTTCTCACGATGCAAAGTCAGCACTCGATTTCCTACCGCTGCGAACATACGCTTAACCTGATGGTACTTACCTTCGGTTATAGTTAACAGTACTTCTTTACTTTCACTGTTTTCTGAATCTAACGCTAGGACTTCTAAGGTTGCAGGTAAGGTAATTTTCTGTTCGCCTTGAAGTTGAAGGCCCTGTTTAAAACGAGCTACTAACGCTTCGACTGCGTCATCATGAATGCCATAAGATAAGCCCACCCGATAGGTTTTATGACACTGTTTATCGGGGCGAGTAATATTATAAGTCCAGCGCCCATCATCGGTGATTAATACCAAGCCTGTTGTATCCACATCTAAACGACCTGCGATGTGCAGTTCGGAAACCTTATCGATATCTGAATCGGTTTCTAAAGAGTTAAATAAGGATGGATGATCGCCATCGGTATTTGAGCAAATGGTGCCAGCAGGTTTGTGCATAAGGAGGTAGCGGAATGGGCGTGGCTTTAGGTTTTGGCTATTGAGGGTGATGGTATTGTTTTCGTGAACCTGAGTTGATTCTTCTAATATAATCTCATCGTTGACCATCACGTCACCGGCATGAATGCACTGAATGGCTTCTGCTTTGGTTAACTCGGTGCTTTTACAGATGAATTTATCTAGGCGCATTGCTGGGAACTGTTACGGATGACTGAGCAAGGTATTATCCTTGCTCAGAAGATATTAGCAAACTACAAACGGCTGCCCTGCCGTTTGTAGTTTTTGTTTAACAATTTTAAAGCGTAGGCACGACCTTCTTCTCCATAAAGTTATTAATATGCTCAGCAATAACATCTCCATCCTCTTCCAATGCAAAGTGCCCCGTATCTAGAATATGAAAATCCAAGTTATTCAAATCACGCTTGTAAGGGTGTGCACCTTCTTCTGGAAAGATGTAGTCCCCTTTGCCCCATACCAATAACGTTGGTGGCTGGTGCGTTCTGAAATACTTCTGCCATTCTGGGTAGAGCGCTGGGTTAGTTCCGTATGAGTAGAACAGTTCTAGCTGAATCGCTTGGTTACCCGGGCGATCTAGTTTCGCTTGGTCTACTGTCCAGTTGTCTGGGCTAATCGTTTCGGCATTACGTGCGCCGTTGGTATATTGCCACTCGGTTGCAGCTATGGTTAATAGGTTGTCGGCAAGGACTTTACCGTTAGCGGCCGTTTTGTCTTTCCAGTACGCTTTAATCGGCTTCCAGAAATCACGCAAACCTTCGTCGTAGGCATTACCGTTTTGAATAATTAGGCCTTGAATACGCTCTGGGTTTTTCGCTGCAATTCGGAAACCAACCGGTGCGCCATAATCCATTAGGTACAACGAATATTCTTCAACACCGACTTTGTTTAAAAACGTTTCGGTGATCTTTGCTAGGTTATCAAAACTGTATTCAAACTCATCAACCGATGGCATTGAGCTGTTACCAAAGCCTGGATAATCAGGGGCGATAACGTGGTATTTTTCAGCCAACTTAGGGATCAAGTTGCGATACATGTGCGACGACGTTGGAAAGCCGTGTAATAACACGATGGTCGGTGCATCTTTAGCGCCTGCTTCACGATAGAAGATGTCTTGGCCGCTGACCTTGATCGTTTTGAAGTGTGTTTGAAATTCGCTTACCGAAGCCGAAATCGTTGCTGTTGCGCCTCCTGTTGCAATAGCTGAAGGATTTGCCGCAGCGGTATCGATCATGGCGCCTGATAAAGCCACGATGCTGGCAACAGCTGCGGTTAGGGTCTTAAGTTTTGTTTTCAGTTCGCTTTTAAGTGCTGGATGGTTTTTCATGGTTACTCTCCGCTTGCTTGGTATTAAAGGTTCGTTCGTTTGTTTCTGTTTGCTCGGTTGATGGAATAAGTATCCTGATAAACGCCATGTTGAAAAACCCCTCTAGCATTGAATGATTGTCAATGCTATGTTGATAATCATGGATACATTAGATGGCATCAAAACAGTTGTAGCAGTGGTTGAGACGGGCTCCTTTACGGCGGCGAGCGAGCGCCTGGGCATGTCGAAAGCACTGGTGAGTAAATACATTGGTGAAGTGGAAGACTCACTTGGGGTGCGCTTGCTGAATCGCTCTACCCGCCGCCTAGCGCTGACCGAGGCAGGCCAACGCTATTACGATCAGGCGCTGCCGTTACTGGAAGAGTTTGAAGAAATGGTCGATAGCGTTACCGGTGAGCAGTCTAGCCCGCGCGGTTTACTGCGTATTAGTGTGCCGGTAACCTTTGGTGAAATGTCTCTGGCACCGCTTATCCCCAAGTTCTTACAACAGTACCCAGATATAGGGGTCGATCTGCAGTTAAGCGATAAGATGATTGATATGCTCGAAGAGGGTATTGATGTGGTGATTCGTATTGGCGGAGTGGATGATTCCAGTTTAATCGCTAAGCACATTCAGACGCTGCCCTTGGTTTTGTGCGCATCACCTGACTATATCGAGTCACGAGGTCGTCCCGAACGGCCTGAAGAGCTTGCTAAAAAGCCACCTGAAGAATTGTCCGATAAATTGGCTAAGCACGATTGCATTATCGACAGTAACTTTCGCATTGGTAAACACTGGCCAATTATCTGCCCGAAGAATATAACCACGTCTGTTGAAGTCAGCTCGCGCATTATGGCGAATAGCCCTAGGGCGGTTAAAGAGATTGCCCTAGCCGGTGGTGGTATCGGCATGATTCCGCGCTTTATTGTGCAGGATGCTTTGGATGATGGTCGGCTAGAAGAAATCCTGCCGGAGTACCGTACCTTAGAATTTGGTTTGTTTGCGATTTATCCACACCGCCGTTATTTGTCGCGTAAAGTGCGGTGCTTTATTGACTTCCTAGTGGTGGAATTTGCTTCTAGCTGAATAAAAGTCGAACACCGCGCCATATTTATTACACCGCAAGGTAGACAATTGGCAATAAAGATAAACAATGAGTTATGTTTCATAGACGTTTTCATATATTAGGCGTTCAATGGCCCATTTTAAAAAAACTCGTAATATATACCGACTTTACGCCTTATGTTCATTAGGACAAACTCCTAGAATATGAAAAAACCGACCTCTTCCGATAACTATTTCAGTTTGAGCAATATTCGTTTTCCTTTATTTTGGCAAATGCTATTGGCCATGACCCTTGTGCTATGTCTTTCGACTGGAGCGCTGTGGGGATATTTGCAATTAAATTTCAGCGATTTGATGCAAAAACAAATTGATACCTTCGCCAATACAATCACTCATCAGGCTGCTAATAGTGCTGCTGAAATGTTAATGGCAGATGACCACATGGCACTGTCTGCCATGCTCGAAAACCTTGTGCGTACCAGTGACAATATACTTTCTATGTCCATTCTAGATGAGGGCAATAATACCGTTGTTCTAGCACTAGGGCCGGCATTAGGACTGGCATTTAAAAGTCATGCCAATGGAAAAAGATTTAGCAGCAGCTACCAGGCAAACATTATCTTTCATGAAGTCAGGGCAGGTACTATCCAACTTAGCCTTGATAACAGCGCCATAAGTGACTCCCTCACCAAAACTCTGCAAGCATTGGGGATAATCCTTATCGGTATTGTTTTGTTGGCCATAGGCAGTAGCGTTCTAATTGCTAAAAAACTGACTCAGTCTTTAAAACAACTGCAATCTACAACTAGACAAGTAGCAAAAGGGAATCTTTATCCCTCTCTACCCAAAGCTAACAATAATGAAGTTGGTGATTTAGTTAAAAGTTTTGAACACATGTTACAAGGCTTACGCGATAAAGAATCCATTGAACACAAATTCAACGCCTTTATTTCTAAAGACATTGCTAAAGATATTTTATCGGATTTGAATCAGCATAAAAAACCCTTAAAGAACGTTAATGGCTCGGTATTATTTGTCGATATTGTTGGCTTTACGCAGTTAAGTGAAAACCAGAGCCCGTTGAAAATTGCTGATGTGCTCAATCAATATTATTCGCTCTTGCATCAAGTGAGTAAAATTTATTGGGGCAGTGTCGATAATTACATTGGCGATGGCGCGATGCTTACCTTTGGCGTTCATGCAGATAGCCCTAAGCACAGTATTAATGCAATATGTGCAGCGCTCTTATTCATACGCTTAACCAAGGCATGGAATCAACAACGCCTTAAAGACGACCTTCCAGAATTACACTTCAGGTTAGGCTTACACTGCGGTGATATGTTAGCGGGAGCGATCGGAGATCAAGAGCGCATGCAATTTACTATTAGTGGTGATACCGTCAATGTGGCAGCACGATTATGTGATTTAGCCAGCCCAAATAAGTTGATGATAAGTGAAGCCGTGTACTTACACCAAGCCTGTGATTCTTTATTAATAACAGAACCTAGTAAGAGCTTTAGCCTTAAAGGAAAAACCTATCCGATTAACTGTTTCAGCGTGACGGGCCTAGTGCCAAAGTTCAATCGCTTGCTGATGCAGCAAGAAGATGAATTAAAGGCGATGAAAAAATATGTTTAAACGCCCCGCTGTTTTTATACTCCTGTGTTGCTCTGCATTGCTAACCGCTTGTGCAAGCACCCCAACAAACTTTTGGTATACCAGCACAGATCAATTAATTGAAAGCCATCGCTAT
>JBNMOT010000178.1:0-5506 GCA_051275515.1 Oleispira sp.
CGATTTGTTTTAACACGTTACCGACAAACTTATTATCGCGATCTGTGCGGATTCGATTAAAGACCTGTTTATCATCAACCTCAGGCTCTCCGTAGATACCAAATTTTGATGCATGGGTCATCTCGTGAGCATGATCAGCAGCAGTTATCAGCATTTTACTAGGCATGCAGCCGACCCTCGCGCAAGTAGTGCCGTATGGGCCTTGCTCAATCATGACAAAGTTGTCTGACTGATGACGTATTTTGGAGTATGCACCCAGTCCCGCGGTGCCAGAGCCAATTATCGCGTATTCTACTTTCCTAATATTCATATCTTAGCCATTGATTTGTTTGGGTTTTTAAACTAGTTTGCTAGCTGCTTGACGCAGTGCGA
This sequence comes from Oleispira sp., assembly GCA_051275515.1. GTDB lineage: Bacteria > Pseudomonadota > Gammaproteobacteria > Pseudomonadales > Oceanobacteraceae > Oleispira. The sequence continues at coordinate 373 of JBNMOT010000178.1, forward strand.
ACTTCTGAATTTTTCCCGTTGAAGTGCGTGGAATGCTACAGAATTCAAAACGTGCGGGGACTTTATAACTGGCCAGCAATTGACGGCACCAATCGGTTAATTGCGTAGCGGTCACCGCTTGACCTTCAGCCAGCTCAATAAATGCGCAGGGCCGCTCGCCCCATTTCGTATCTGGCATAGCAACCACAGCTGCTACCGCTACTGCCGACTGTTTGTAGAGGGCATCTTCGATCTCTATGGACGAAATATTTTCTCCTCCGGAAATGATGATGTCCTTAGAGCGGTCTTTAAGCTGAATATAGCCATCGGGGTGAATTACCCCAAGGTCCCCTGAATGGAACCAGCCCCCTGCAAATGCCTGTTGGGTAGCCTGCGGACTTTTAAAATAGCCTTTCATGACGACATTACCACGAAACATTACTTCTCCGATGGTTTCACCATCATGGGGTACAGGCTTCATCGATTCTGGATTCAATACGCTGAGCGCTTCCAATGGTAAATAACGCACGCCCTGGCGGGCTTTAAGCGCTGCCTGGTCTGAGTCAGGTAAATGATCCCAAGAACGATGCCACTCATTAACAACAGCAGGGCCGTAAGTTTCGGTCAAGCCATACAGGTGAACAACGTCAAAGCCTGCTGAACTCATCTTCGTGAGGGTTATCTCCGGTGGCGGTGCCGCAGCAGTGAGGAACTGAACCCGTTGTGACACTCGATAATTCGCCTGCTCTGCTAAAATTAATGACATGACAATAGGCGCCCCGCAAAGATGACTGACCTTGTGTTCGGTAAGTGCCTGCCAAATCTGTTCCGCACGGACCTGGCGAAGGCAGACATGTGTGCCGGCGACTGCCGATAAGGTCCATGGGAAACACCAGCCATTACAATGGAACATGGGTAGCGTCCACAAATAAACGGCATGCTTAGGCATAGTGGTGGTTAAAGCGTTGCCCTGGGCCAACAGATATGCACCGCGATGATGTGATACCACCCCTTTCGGGTCACCTGTTGTTCCCGAGGTATAGTTAATGGATATAGCATCCCACTCGTCATCGGGCATAAGCCAGGCAAAGCTTTCATCTCCGCTTGTCAACAAGGCTTCATAGTCTAATGCATTAATTGGGTAACGCTCGCCAAGGTACTCAACATCATCATATACAATAAGCAAAGGCTGAACCGAAGCTTTTGCTAATGCCTGCGCCATGGTTGGCGCGAACTCGCTATCGACGATTACAATCATGGCTTGGGCATGATCAAGCTGAAAGGCGATGACTGTCGGGTCGAGGCGTGTGTTAATTGAGTGCAATACGCCACCGCACATTGGCACTGCGTAATGACATTCCAACATAGCTGGGGTATTTGCCAACATCACTGACACCGTGTCACCCCGACCAATATTGTGCTCCCCAAGAGCTGATGCTAACTGACGTGAACGTGAATAAAACTGCTGGTAATTCACTTCTAACCTTCCATGAATAATAGCGATATTCTCGGGAAATACACTGGCTGCCCGCTCTAAAAAACCCAGTGGCGTAAGCGGTTGAAAGTTAGCTGGATTACGCTCAAGCCCAACGTTATAAGGATTATCACCGTTGACCATTTATTCGTCTCTCCATTGTGGCACACGTTTTTCTATGAAAGCATTGATGCCCTCTTTGGCATCTTCTGCCAGCATATTTTCAACCATTACATTGGCACACAGATCATAGGCATCGGATAACGATAGTGGTTGCTGCTGATAAAAAGCCTGCTTCCCAATCGCCAGAGTTTTACTCGACTTAGCCGCTATTTTTCCCGCCACTTCCATAGTAATATCTGTTAGCTCTGAGGTATTGGTTGTTCTGTTAATCAAGCCAATCTCCAGTGCTCTTTGAGCTGAAATCATATCTCCGGTTAATAGCATTTCCAGCGCATGTTTATTCGAGACGTTTCGCGACAGTGCTACCATCGGAGTTGAACAGAATAAACCTATATTGACACCGGGTGTACTGAATGCAATGGATTCATCAGCATATGCAAGATCACAACTGGCAACTAACTGGCAGCCAGCAGCCGTGGCTATTCCCGAAACTTCGGCAATGACCGGCTTGGGATTATTGACAATGGCTTGCATCATTGCACCGCACAGCGACATGATTTTGCTAAAGTACTCACGACCGTGATCATCGGATTTTCGCCCAGCTGTGAGCTCCTTAAGATCATGCCCCGCGCAAAATACCGGCCCATTAGCGGCGAGTACTATGACCCGAACTTTGGGATCTATAGCTGCGTCTTGCATCGCCTTATGTAGCTGAGCTAGCATTGCCTCTGATAAAGCATTGCATCTTGCAGGGTTATTTAGGGTGAGTCGCAAAACACCTTGCGCATTTGTGTCTGCTAAAACTATAGATTGTTCGGTCATATACCGTCCTCTTCTTCGTATGGTTAGATAGCTGCTAGTTTCTTTTTTGGATCAAAGAAAGGTTTTTCTACAACAGTGGCCGTGACATTACCATTAGATGTTTTAACGACAAATTGAGTACCTAATTCGGCAAACTGCACTTCTACCATCGCCAGAGCAATGTTCTTTTCCAAGCGAGGTGAGAAAATTGCTGATGTCACTTTTCCTACTTTCGCGCCTTCTTTTTCTAATATCCAATAATGGGTATTTGAGCCCACTATCGCCGGCCCATCAATAATTAACCCAACATGCTTACGGCTGAGGCCCTGCTGACGAATTTTCTGTAATGCAGCTTTACCAATAAAATCAAAATCGGCATCCAGATCAATGAGTCTATCAAGCCCTAATTCGTATGGGTTGGTATTTATGTCCATATCTGCATGGTAAGACAGCATCCCACCTTCGATGCGCCGAATTGATGAAGTGTGCCCTGGCTGCAAACCTAAAGGTTGACCTGCTGCCATTATTTTCTCCCACAATGCATCGCCTTTTGAACTGTCTTGTAAGTATAATTCGTAGCCCAGTTCACTTGACCAACCTGTACGAGAGACAATTAATGGAATACCGTCCAAACTGTATTCACGAAGCCAGTAATACTTCAAATCTAAAATACTGTCACCAAACAGAGCTTGCATAACTTCACCTGATTTGGGACCTTGTAGCTGTAACGGTGCAACATCAGGTTCACAGATCTTCACATCTAGGCCGCTATGAACGGCAACACCCTGAGCCCAAAATAAAACGTCACTGTCGGCCAGAGAAATCCAAAAGTGGTTTTCAGCCAAACGCAATAGAATAGGATCATTCAGGATACCGCCCTCTGCATTAGTTAGCAGCACGTATTTACATTGCCCTACTGCACATTTTGAGAGATCGCGTGGAGTGAGTAACTGCACAAATTTTGCAGCATCTGGACCAGTGATTTCCACTTGTCGCTCAACAGCCACATCACAGAGAATAGCGTTATTAACTAAGTTCCAGAAATTTTCCACTAGGTCCCCAAAGTCTCTAGGGATATACATATGGTTATAGACTGAAAAGTCTTTAGCACCCCAGCGCACTGTGGCATCAAAATACGGTGACTTACGAATTTGTGTACCGAAGCCAAACTCTTGTTGTGTGCTCATAAAATAATCCTCATATATACAGCTTGTTAAATTAGCAGGAGCTATTTCCTGTCAGGCTTAATTGCTGATAACAGCATATGAGAAATCAATGATTAATACGGACTAAAGACTGCAGTAGATATGACTGTCGAGTCTGTTTTGGTGCAATAATAAGCTTGTTTGTACTTAACTTAGCTGCACAGGACAATCAGAGATAATTGTATGTTACAGACAGCAGCTTTTTTATTCAGGCTGAGGGGTTTATGAGTGTTGAGAGGTTAGGTGCAACGGACTTTATTTGTCGAGTAACGATATAAATAAAGTAGCGATCGATACCGATTTCAGCATTTAACAATTGTTCAATTAAGCCTTGAAAATCATGCAGGTTTTTGGCAATGATCTTCATTACGTAATCTGAACCACCACCCGTGGCATCGCATTCAATAATAGCGTCGACATTCAGGATATAAGATTCAAAACGATCAAAGTCAGCTTTGCTGTGATGCTTCAAGGAAATTGTCACTAACACTTTAGTATGATCGACAAGACGATCCAGATCAATATCGGTTCGGTATCCTGTTATAAGTCTTGATTTTTTTAGCTTATCTAAACGTACCCAACAAGGCGTGGGTGAGAGGTTAACCAGCTCAGCCAACTTTGATTTACTCACCTTTCCATGCTGTTGTAAGGCAGACAAAATACGTATATCTATCGCATCCAGAGCAATTTTCTTCATTTTATTTTATCTTAATTATGAATGACTTGTTGATATAATCGCATTTAGTGCATATTAAGTGCAATGCTTTTTCGAAGTTCTTTACAAGCTGATTAGTGGTTTTTCCATACATCAATCTGACGGTTAGTTAATACAGTGTAGTGTCACAATACATGTGTGCTACCCCATTAAATAATCTACTATTGTTTTCATTTTTAGGCAATATTCTGGAGCAAAATGTTGCTATGAAATGAAGGCTATATCTCTTGGAGCTTTAATTATATTTAGTGATGAGGTTTTACCAAAAGTATCTGCTAAGAGCCTTCTACTAATACTTGCTCACGCAGTGGCTTTTGATTAGTACGACCATACCTCTAAGTTTAATGCCCGCTGTCACAGCTCTATTGATATAGCTTGAAACAGTAAAACTCAGCATAGATAATTACCCATAGCTCGTACTCATCAATAAGCTACAAGATCGTCGGCTAAAATTCTGGATATTTATCAGGAAGGCGTGAAAATAGTCATCCACAGCAGCCGTGCTATTGCAGAAGAAATATCTGTCCCTTTTGAGATAAAGGCGATTTAGAGGATAAAATCCACTTTTTAGCGTATGCCGACATCATCAAACAAGGCCATGAATTTAGTGGTACCGGAAAACGCTTTTTTGAAGTGATATCGACACAAATAATAACGACCAATATGATTCGTTTAACCATCAAGAGCTGCAGCGCGCTACCCAACTATTACCCAGGTTATGCCTATGCTTTTTTGTTAAAAACAATCAAAAAAACTCCTAGGGTAACTACCTAAGTAAACGAAACATGTCGACTCGGTTAAGAGCCTTCATTGAAGTAGCGAAAAGTCTAAGTTAAC
>JBNMOT010000179.1:0-5463 GCA_051275515.1 Oleispira sp.
TGGCCCCTTTTAATTGGTTAGCAGCCCACTGCTTTTACTCACCTCAATTTTATAAACCCCTATAACATTCGTTATAGCCATAACCGAGGTTATAACGACTCTATTCTCCGTATTATATGGCCTAGGGCTGTTTTAATTACAATATACAGCTCAAATATATAATCAAAGTTATAGCCCTGTAAAGTAAAAAAATCAATAAAATTTAAAATATATTACTTTAAAAACAATTAGTTAAGATATAAAACAAATACTGGCACTAGTTTTGCTTTTAATAAAGTGAAGCAGGTTATTCTAGCCAGAGAATAACTGATCAAATAATAAGAACACAGGGCCAGCATGACACAAACAATTTCTACTCGTATCGAAAAAGACCTTTTGGGCGAAGCCTTTATTCCAACGACGGCTTACTACGGCATCCAGACATGGCGCGCCCAACAAAATTTTGACCTCAGTGGCGTCACACTTCAGCACTTCCCACAACTGGTACGAGCACTGGCTATGGTAAAACAAGCCGCTGCGCGCGCCAACAAGCAACTGGGATATCTAAAAGGCCTTCAAGCCGACGCCATTGAAATAGCCTGTCAGCAAGTAATAGATGGTGCCCACCACGACCAGTTTGTCGTTGACATGATTCAAGGTGGTGCCGGTACTTCTACCAACATGAACGCTAACGAAGTGATCGCCAATATCGCCTTGGGCTTAATGAATCACGACAGAGGCGAATACCAGCATCTCCACCCAAACAACGATGTCAACATGTCGCAATCGACTAACGACGCCTACCCAACCGCTGTTCGTGTTGCAATCCTTCTCAGTCATGATGATCTGGTAACCGCACTGTGCTCACTGCAGTTAGCATTGGCTAAGAAGGGCATAGAGTTCAAGGATGTAATAAAGATGGGCCGCACTCAATTACAAGATGCCGTACCTATGACATTAGGTCAAGAATTCCAAAGCTGGGCAACCACACTTGGAGAAGACGTCGACCGTATCGCAGGCCTAGCTGAATTACTAACAGAAATTAATCTCGGCGGCACCGCCATAGGAACTGGCATTAATGCCGATGACCGCTATGGCAAACGGGCTGTTTCTGAGCTCGCTCGGATCAGTGGTTATCCATTAGTTCAGGCTAAGGATCTAATCGAAGCCAGTTCAGATATGGGCGCGTTCGTGTTGTTTTCCAGCATGCTTAAACGGTTGGTGATCAAGTTGTCAAAAATAGCCAATGACCTACGCCTGCTAAGTATGGGGCCTCGTGCAGGACTCAACGAGATCAACCTTCCCGCACAGCAACCTGGTAGTTCGATCATGCCTGGCAAGATAAACCCAGTGATTCCTGAAGCTGTTAATCAAGTTGCTTATCAGGTAATCGGCAACGATCTGGCAGTGTCTTTCGCCGCTGAAGCGGGTCAATTACAACTCAATGCGATGGAGCCACTAATCGCCTATAACGTACTAGAATCGATCCGCTTGATCAGCAAAGCGATGCCAATGCTGGAAAAACGCTGTATCAGCGGCATTACCGCCAATGTTGAGGTTTGCCGAGCACAAGTAGACAACAGCATCGGTGTAGTTACCGCTCTCAATCCACATATCGGTTATGACAACGCCACCCGGTTGGCCAAAATTGCATTGGCCAGTGGTTGCAGTGTTATCGATCTAGTTCGGGAAGAAAAACTGATTTCACCCGATCAACTTGAAGAAATATTAAAACCCGAAAACATGATTCACCCGGGTCGCTAAACCGAGTGGACTTGCACTAGCACGTCAACTTTAACCAGTTTAATCTAACAACAAAAACTAAAATTCAAGAGAGGCTTCTTTATGTCAATAGTAACTTCACCCGCTCAACAAGGCGGACTATGGAGCAACCTTGCTCTATGGAAAAAAATTCTGATCGGGATGGTTGCCGGTATTGTCGTCGGTGTGATCATGGGGCCAAATGCTGAAATTTTGAAACCGATCGGGAATCTATTTATCAACGCGATTAAGATGTTGATTGTACCTTTAGTGTTCTGCTCTCTGGTTGTTGGCGTCACGGCCATGCAAGACAGTGCAAAAATGGGCCGCATGGGTCTTAAAGCTATCGTTATCTATCTTGTGAGCACAGCCGCTGCTATTACTATCGGTTTAGGTTTGGGTACCATACTAGAGCCGGGCGCCGGCTTGAATATGATTGCTGATGCAAATGCTATTTCGGCAGTGAAAGAGGCACCGAGCCTGATTAGCACAATCACCGGCCTTATTCCTAAAAATCCTATTGAAGCACTCGCAAGTGGTAAAATACTGCAGATTATCGTCTTTGCACTAGGTTTAGGTATCGCACTAAACTTGATAGGTGAAAAAGGTGAACCTGCTGTCAAAATTTTTAATAGTCTTGCTGAAGCAATGTTCAAACTGACAGAACTCGTCATGAGATTTGCACCCTACGGTATTTTCGCACTAATGGCTTGGGTTGCCGGAAAATACGGTATTGATGTGTTATTTCCGTTACTTAAAGTTATAGGCGCGGTCTACCTTGGTTGTGTCGTACATGTATTGATTGTCTATACTGGTGCGATTTCTATAATCACGGGTCTAGCGCCCATAAAATACCTTAAAGGAATCCTAAATGCGCAAATGATGGCTTTCTCTTCTACTAGTAGTTCAGGGACACTACCGGTCAGCATCCGCTGTGCTAGAGAAAATTTGGGGGTATCAAAAGGTACTGCAAGTTTCATTCTACCTTTGGGTGCAACCATCAACATGGATGGCACAGCACTGTATCAAGGTGTTGCCGCTCTGTTTGTTGCTCAAGCTTTTGGAATTGACCTTAGCATGGCTGACTATCTAACGATTATCGCCACAGCAACGCTGGCCTCTATCGGTACTGCGGGTGTACCAGGTGCCGGGCTTATTATGCTATCGCTAGTACTCACCACTGTTGGCCTTCCAATGGAAGGCTTAGCAATCATCGCTGGTATCGACCGTATTCTTGATATGGCCCGCACTAGTGTTAACGTATCCGGTGACTTGATGGTATCGGTACTTATTGGTAAGTCGGAAGGTGAGCTGGATGAAACTATCTATAATGCCGATGAACCTGTTACAGAGCCACAAACTTCAGCAGATACAGGAACTCGCGCTGTAGTTTAAAATAAAGCCAAGCAGCCTGTCGGACCTGACCCTTCGTTATTAGACACAGTAATAAGTATTAAGTCCGGCAGATTTCTAAATAGACGAGTAAGTTTTTCGGCTAGTCAAAGTAAAGCGGTGCTGCTATTTTTACTAGTTGTTTCTATCCCGCTAACGACCCTACCATACTCAGTGTCATGATCATACTGCGCTTTGTACGCGCGCTGCTTCAGTATTATAAAACTATTTGGCTTACAAAAAATTATATTCACTGGCTATGGCTAATTGACTTCGCGATAATTTTTCGCACTGCAAAGAAAACAACTAAAGGGCAGCATTCACAAAGTTCGATCAGTTTGGTTTTGAGTAGGAGGTTATATGACTGGTGCCCGCGAGTAGCAAATTAGTTGTGTAGACACTCCTTATTACCCCTGCGTATCTCGGGTTGTTCGCAAAGTCTATTGTGTGGTTTTGATATAGCGCTTCTTCACATTTAGTGACATCTATCAGGCGTTGCTTTAATTCACGAAGAATAAGGTTTTGTCCTTTCCCTTTGCGATATAGCTTCATTTTTTCAGTTGTTAGATCTGCTTTTTCAGCTTTGATTTCTATATTCGTTCGCAATGAATCATGTGCAGGATGTTGTGATAAAACTTGATCCAATTCTTGGCGAGAAAAGCCTCGGTTTGTCATTTGAGAGTAAACTTTTTCTTTACTAATACCATCGAAGGTTACGTAGCGATGGAGTAGTTGACTACTCGCCATTTCATTGGAATTAATATCTTTCAGTTCAATGACTTGCTCGAGAGCTATTTCAATATCACAGGGCAAAATACCACGCATACACAATTTTCGTTGTATTGCTGTTTTACCTATTTCGCTGTTACATGCAGATTCGCAATAACGTATTGCAAATTCTAAGTCACTTTTTAAATAACCATTGTCGATGAGTTGTACAAGCACCTTTTCAATCCACTCAATGTTATCTGTTTTACGTTCTAATTTGGTACGTATTTCTGAGATCGTAAAGTCTTGTTGGCTAAGATGCCAATAAGCACTATTGAATACGTTGTCGATACTTTTGGCTTGTTTAAGGGGTGGGCGTTGCATAGGCAAGATCTTAATTTGAATGTTAGCAGAGCTAGTGTAGCAGAGTCCTAGATGTATTAAAAAGTTGCAATAATATTAGTTAAAGAAGTAAGGGGAGCTTTAAAAGGCTGTGTCGCAAAGTTTCGCGGATTAATACATAATGCTCGAATTTTCGACGAGCAAGCATAAATGATAAATCTAAAAGGGATGCTTTACTCGAAACGCATTATCCTTTTTGCTGTATTTTTCTATGTCAGATAGGGTGTTTCTTATCGAGATCTAGAGAATATCATGCAAGAAAGAGGCGTAAATGTTGATCATGCTACTTTGAATCGATAGGTCGTTAAATACTCATCAGTGATAGTTAAACTTGCTAAGAAAAAGAGAAACCAGCTTCTCCTTCTTGGAAAATGGATGAGGCCTATATTAAAGTCAAAGGGTGCTGGTGATACTACTATCGAGCGATTGATAAATTCGGCGCTACCTTAGATTTTATGCTCTCCACACATTGCGACGAAGCAGCAGCCACAAGGTTCTTTAAGCAACCATTACAAATAATGGGATGCCAGAAAAAGTTGTCATTGATAAAAGTAGTGCTAACTATGCAGGTTTAATGAATATCAATACACTGCTATTCTTCTTTGGAGCCACGTGCTTTATCGATATATTACGAGTGAAGTATTTAAATAATATAATCGAACAAGATCACCGGTTCATCAAGAAAATAACGAAGCCGATGATGAATTTTAAAGCAATCTATTCTGCCAGTGTGAGGTTAACTGGGATTGAGTTGGCTCATATGATTAGAAAGAAACAGTTCAAAAATACAGATCTCACGGATTATTATCAATTTTAGAACTCGTCGAATAACCATGTCTAGAGCTTATTTCTTTACGCTAAATTTGAAACTTTGCGACATAACCATATAATAAACCTCTGCCCTTTAATGTTGGATAACCCTCAACGTAAAGCAGAAAGATTGGCTACTAACATATTCCTTTCTAGATCTATCCCTTCATTAATATTGTTAGCGAGAATAGGGTCATTAGAAGCGACTCTTGATACCACTTTTTTATAGGAGTCAGCATTTTCATTTGCAATTTCGGCAATCAGTGTAGCAACTACACTAGCAACTTTGGCTGAATTTTCAGCAGAACTATCAACACCTAATAACTTGCATAGTTGTACGGATAAACCTTGTACTTTTAGACTTGGCATTACATATCTCCTAATTCTTTATTAAGAAAAAAGTTTTAGTCA
>JBNMOT010000180.1:0-5458 GCA_051275515.1 Oleispira sp.
TTTCAAGAGCCACTGTTGCCTGCCTTATTAGTGCATCAATTAGGCGTATCGTGTTGCGATTGCATCGAGACAGCGAAGTACCTACGGCTGTTTTGGCGTTACCTAATATAGTTAAACCCTTAATGGACTGATCCGTTGCCAACATAGGTATGATTATTAGGGAATGCAGTGGCCAAGCCAGTGTTTTTTGTAAATTGGCGCTAAGCTCAGGCAACAGCTCTGATATCTCAGTGCCGGTTAACTGTTGCGTCTCACCTTTTGTCAGCGCTTGGGATAGCCACTGCTGGTAAAGCCCTGAACTATCGCTAGCCTTTATCGCAATTTTAAGAGACCAGTTTGATGCAACCCCCCTTTTCGCGACCACTTCTAGTTCTCTATCTTGATTAATCAAAAATATTACTGAACACTGATGAGGGGCTATCTTGTAAAGGTAGTCTTGAATCATTTCAAGGAGTTGGTCTTGCTCTCGTTGCCTGGCAAAGGTTATCCCGCTTTCCATCAGTTGAGCAAGTTTAGTTTGAGTCCCGCGAAGATTAATGAGGATGGCATTCACAAAGAACACACCACAGACCATTAAAGTCCCAATGAGTACAGAAATCGAAGAAAAAAGCACACCAGTAAAAATAAATAGTAACAACCCGCTACCGGCTACCAATACAATGAAAGCCACCATGGATAGGACTATCCAAAAAGGGTGATACTTGAAAGATTTTTCCAGAAACGATTGAAATTTAGGCGCGGCAGTAATTAAAGCTCCTCCAAGAACAACGACCAGTATCAATTCAAGCAACGACAGCCAATCCGTTCTTTTGAGCAAGTTATTCTCATAGAGCCCCTCTACTACCTGCGCTTGAATCTCAACGCCTGGCACTTGCTCACCGAGTGACGTAAAACGCATATCTGACAATCCCGCTCCCGTAAGACCAATCATCACTAATTTGCGCTCAAGCATCTTTGGGTCGAAGACACCCTTTAGCACATCAACGGCAGACAAATAGCGCTCACGGGTATGTTCGATACTTGCGTAGTACGGCCAAACATCACTATTGCCTTGTGTGAGCACTTTGAGATCCGCCACTTGAATACTCTCAATGCCCAGTTCTGTTGCCTGAATTTTTAAAGCGCCCGCACCTGTCGCCACACGCAACATTTCTATTGGCATAGATGCTATTAGTTGACTATTGACGGCAGAGAGCAAAGGGAAACGTCTAATAGCGTCAGCCTGAGCCGGTATACTGAGTAGGGATTGTCCTGCGGCGGATTGAGTCAGGATAGGTAAATTTGCTAGGACCTGAGGATAATTCACAATAAAAGGTAGAGGATCGCTACCTAGTGTTTCAGTCGGCGTAGCTAAGAGGTGATCGCTAGAGGTATACGCCTCTACATTAAACCCCACCGCTGCCACTACTGAAGGGCTACTGCTTAATGCCATGGCCAACTGAAAATCATTTGTAGGTAGAGCCAACAGTTGCTCGCGAAGCCGCGGGTGCTCTTTTGGTAACAAATGCACAAGGTTTTCAACCGATTGCCGATCGGGTTCCGGCATATAAAAATCTAAGCCGATCGCAACGGGAGCATGTGCATTGATTTTATCAATAAGATCAGCCAATACACTTCTCGGCCACGGCCACTGGCCCACTTCGCGGATGCTTTTCTCGTCAATCGCTATCACTGTCAGCGGCTGGCTTTGGGGAATACGCGGATATAATCTTTGGTAGCTATCAAACAGCGCTTGACGCGCCGATACAACTGGCTGCCTGACTGTTTTCGCGATATCACTCACTACATGAGCCAAATATAGCTCTGGAGTTTTCGGTAATGTCGCCAAAACTTCAACGACTATAATGAGCATAAGTACCATTGACGCAATTTTACGCCCTTGTGTAACCGTCAAAAAACGGCCAAACAAGGTCACGTAATTTTTGTTTCGCGTCAACATACTAGTGACTTTTGCCTGAAAGGTAATTGATAGAAATTACCTTACTTTTACATCCACCCGGCGATTAGCGGCTTCACTAACATTATCAGCCGTAACAACAGCCTGCTCCCGCTCACCTCGCCCAGTAGCTTGCATAACCTCTGGCGCTATGCCGTAGTTTATTAATATATCGACAACTGCCTGCGCGCGCTTTTTCGAAAGTCGATCATTTTTCAGCAAACCTCCTACACTGTCAGTATGTCCGACTAATCTTATTTCTGGCGCATCTCGACGCTCTACTTCAGCAAGTAACTGATTAATCACAGCGGCTGTTTCAGGTGTTAGCTCAGTAGCTGAACCGGAAACGAACTTAACTGTAAAAGGCGCTACCGGCTGGGGTAGCGCGCTCAAAAGCTCACCAAACTCGCTGTTAACTTGACTGGCTGACACAAACTGCTCTGACAACCCACCTTCTTTAGTGGATACAGTTTTATATGCTTGATCCAAACGATGCGTAGCTCCCTTAGAAGATATCAGCACAGCCCCCGCTTTTCCATTATCGCCTGGCAACAGAATAACTCTATCAGTTGGCTTACACGCTGCAACCTCATGCTCCGCTAAACTGGCGATAACGCAAACGCCACTTGAATCTTGGACGGGCAACCCTGAGCCACTCTGCCAATACGAATCAGCGTTGACGAACCAAGGTGATAGCGAAAAAATAGAAATACACGCCGTTAAACCTAAATATCTTATTTTCACCATTACTCTCCATGCGCCTCGATAATAAATTGCGTACCGCGTACACCTACTGTCATAGTCTTGGTATTAAAAACAACTTTTTCGGGGCTCGCCTTGGCAAGTAGCCCAGAGATAACTGCGAGGCTACCTTTGTCTATTCTCGCACTCAACTCACCCTCATGTGTCGTTGTATTAAATGAGAAAGCATCGATAACAACATTGGAATTGGGCCCTGAAGTAAGTCGCGTATTATCGTAGAGGGTAATACCCGCAAAGCTCGCCGCAGCAGTAATGATCTGATCCCCTATAAATACAGAATCACCAATTTTTACATTGTGAAATGTATTATCGCGCAAGGCCTTTACAGATCCGCTTATAACTTTAAATGTACCGGCTTTTTGCTGTATCGATGGAAGCGCTTCCGCCAGCGCAATTTTCATATTTGAGGCTATCAGCACCAAGAGTGTAAGACTCAACAATTTCATTTTATACATCAACGACTCCTATTCTTTTAGTCACTATAAATTTAAGTTAATGATATTACAAACTTATCGGCAAAAACAATAAACGTCTAATATCCAAGGTAAAGTAGCGCTATCACATCTAAATAAAATACTTGTACCACTCACGCAACAACAATAATCTATATAAATGTTTAGTTAAGTTAAATGACTCTCATCTGTTATAAAATAGTCATGATACAGAGACTATAACATCCAGCTAACAGATCCATTACTTCATCCGTGCCTCACCTCTTTAAAAGGCTTTCACACAGGCAACAAACTGAAAAAAGGCGAGCAAAATGTTGAATCTCTCAAAACTTCTATCCGCCAATCTGTTTACAGGGACACAATACAGAAAATTAAAGTCATTATTAAACCTTCAACTTAAAGCTGTACCGCACTCTGAGCGACAGCTAGTGAACCTTCCAGCTCTTTGAAGTTGCACAGTAAAATTTTTTAAAATTGTGTATCATTCCCCAAAAGCCTAAAACACTGTAGAGAGAACTAATGAGCCGCGCTTTTTCATTGTGCTGTGATTAAAATGAAAACCAGTAAACCTGAACTTGAGATACTTGCCTAGATAAATGAACGGAGAATAGTCAAGCACCGAAGCAATCATTTACAGCAGCATAAATATAATAATTGATAATGTATGAAAAAATACTGATTCGTATGTAAAACTTACCTATGTACACTTGCAAATAAATTCTTATTTGCATTTGATGCTACTAGATTTTCAAACAAAAGCAAGAAATCAGCAACAGAATATAACCGGCTCCAAATAATGCTTTTTTCTAATAATTTCAGCCAATATGTATATAAATGTCGTTAATCTGCGTATTAGGCTAGTTAAGTTGACATCGAATACTCTGGCCCCTTTATAAATAGATGCTACTCTACTGCACTCCAATTATATTACTAATATATCTGAGCTTATTCCCACTTCACATAATGCTGAAATATGGTATCTTGTTACTCACGTAAGCTATTGGTATTGTTTGTTTTGTAATTGTATGACAGCCTCAAATTTATATGTGAGAACTAAAATTATGCCTCAGCTCACTCTTTATCAAAATTTAATCGGTTGCATTTATTATATTTTTCCGGCAATGGCATGAATTAGGTTCATTCGACTGTTTGCAACGGAACCTTTTTAATAGCCTTTCATGCTATGTTTTTTTCATGCAAGGTTTCTTAAAGTAAACCCAAAACAGACATTACAGGAAGATGCATGAAATCCACCACAAGCATAGCGGGAATAGTCCGCCGAGCGACTTTTATCGTATTCACGTTCGCACTGATTGTTGGATCCGCCACATTTTATCTGTTTTTCAATGCCGCATCGATGCGCCATGTCGAAGATGAAGCACGTGCATTACTTGGCCTTGCAATGGCATCCCGCAATTACACAATCGAAAACATTACCCCTCTTCTGGTAGGCCTTCCAAATGACGTATTCCACCCAGAACGCGTCCCATCGTTTGCAGCTCAAGCTATTTTCCGTCGATTTGTTTCGGACGAAAGCGATTATACATACCGCGAAGCGGCACTAAATCCAACTAATCCAGACGACCTGGCGACAGGCTTTGAAACCCTGTTGATCGCAGAGTTTCGAACAAATAGACTTATGACTGAAGCCAAAGGCATACGCAGAGTCAATGACGAACCCATTTTCTATATTGCCCGCCCCGTGGTAATAAAAAAAATTGCCTGCTTGGCATGCCATTCCACACCCGATGCCGCCCCCGCTGAAATGGTCGCAATCTACGGCGACGTGAACGGTTTTGGATGGAAACTGAACGAGGTGGTCGGGGTCCAAGTTCTGACAATCCCCGTTGCCGAGGAGCTCCGATCAATCTATGAGCTGGTTGCAATTTTCTTCGTCATGCTGATTGCTATCTTCTTTGTCGTCTCGTTAATGGTTACATTACCCCTGCAGCGAAACGTCATTCAACCGCTGCGCCAATTAGCAAACGTGGCTGACCGATCCAGTTTACGAAATGATGAAACCCCTTTACCGAAGGAAGGCGCGGGTGAAATCCAAACACTGTCAGCAGCAATTTCACGAATGCGAACAAGCCTGAACGTGTCATCTAAAAAAATGGGCGACCCAGACTGATGCGCTTTATCACTACACTCATTCTGATTTCATGCTTTGGCTGGCTTGCACTGTGGATAACGGAAACATTAAACCTGTTCGCGACAATTCCAATTTTTAAACAGTGGGTTTTTGCGGGGGGATTGGCTGTAACCGCCATTACCGCCGTGACAGTTCTAGGATCATTCATTCTCAAAA
>JBNMOT010000181.1:0-5427 GCA_051275515.1 Oleispira sp.
TCGCGTTCAAGATTATTCATCTCAGCTTGTAGTATTTCTAAACGTTTTTTAGAGGCATCGTCTGATTCTTTTTTCAATGCTACCCGTTCAATTTTCAATTGAATTAAACGACGCTCCATCCGATCTAGTGATTCAGGCTTAGAATCAATTTCCATCCGAATACGACTTCCAGCTTCATCGATCAAATCAATCGCTTTATCGGGTAACATGCGATCGGTAATGTAGCGATGCGATAAGGTAGCTGCCGCAACGATGGCGGGATCGGTAATATTAACCCCATGATGCACTTCATAACGCTCACTTAACCCACGTAAAATCGCAATGGTATCTTCAACCGAAGGTTCGCCAACTCGTACTTTTTGGAAACGACGCTCTAAAGCGGCATCTTTTTCAACATATTTACGATATTCATCTAACGTTGTAGCACCAATACAATGCAGTTCACCGCGCGCTAGTGCTGGTTTGAGCATATTACCTGCATCCATGGCGCCTTCTGCCTTGCCGGCACCGACCATGGTATGAATCTCATCGATAAATAGAATGATCTGGCCTTCTTGTTTCGATAGGTCTTTTAATACTGCTTTCAGGCGTTCTTCAAATTCACCGCGAAATTTAGCGCCAGCAATCAAGGCGCCCATATCTAAAGACAATACACGTTTATGTCTCATACCTTCTGGCACTTCACCATTAATAATGCGTTGTGCTAAGCCTTCGACAATGGCCGTTTTACCAACGCCCGGTTCACCAATCAATACTGGATTATTTTTGGTACGACGCTGCAACACTTGAATCGTCCGACGGATTTCGTCATCTCGACCAATAACAGGATCAAGCTTGCCATTTTCGGCTAGCTCGGTCAGATCGATGGTATATTTTTCCAATGCTTGACGTTGTTCTTCGGCATTTTGATCGGTCACTTTTTCGCCTCCACGTATTTTTTCTATCGCCGCTTCTAGCGATGACTTGTTGCCGCCATGTTGACGCAACAAATCGCCCGCTTTATTTCTATCTTCAACCATCGCCAAAACAAATAATTCACTCGATACATACTGATCCTGTCTTTTTTGTGCCAATTTATCTGTCTGGTTTAAAAGACGGTTTAAATCTTGTGAAATATGAATATCGCCACTGCCACCTTCAACTTGAGCCATCCGACTCAACTGATTTTCCAACTCTGCTTGGTAGGCCGTAATATTGACTCCACTTTGTGCCAATAGTGGTTTTACTGTTCCCGATTGTTGTTGTAGCAAGGCCAACATAAGGTGCGCGGGCTCAATAAATTGGTGATCTTTGCCCACAGCCATACTTTGTGCGGCAGCTAAAGCTTCTTGAAATTTGCTGGTTAATTTATCGATTTGCATAATGCCATCCTAGGTTTGTATTGTGTTGCTAACTAGATGGGGGAAGTCCATTAGTAAATCAAGTAGTCTTACAAAAACTATGTTAATTATAAATTAAGACACTTAGCAAGTGCTTAATTAGATGAATATGGCGAGTTATATTTGTGATTATGTGTTAAACGAAGGTCAATCCTCATTTCGAGAAGAGTCTAAACAGCGATAATTGAGATAACTTTTAGCGTAATTATTAAACATATTTTCGAGCAAAACGAAGATATTTTAAATCAGCAATTATTTTTACCAATAACGACGAGCACCCAGATAGCGTTTTGTATAATATGGATTAGCTAAGGTTTCTGTTTCAACATTTTTGCGGCTATTTGGCGCGTGGATAAAGATATCGTTGCCCATATATATGCCAACATGGGAAACACTTTGGCCCATCGTTCTGAAAAAAAGTAAATCACCACTATTCAACTCAGCTCTGTTGATATGCTTGCCCAGTTTGAATTGTTCTACTGTTCGTCTAGGAATAGAAATGCCATTGATGTGATGGCTATACAAGGCTAATCCCGAACAATCAAAACCTTCACTAGGTGAATTACCGCCAAACTTATAAGGAATACCCATCTGTAATTTGGCAGATTGCACAATAACATCGCCTAATGTCTTGGTAGGTTTATTGACTTGTGGGCTAGCAACCATAGTAACAGGAGGATTATTCGGCACTGTCGAACAGGCAGTCACCAAGAATAAGGCGAGACAACTGAGCACTATTCTTTCTAATTTTTGAATATTCCGATAGTTCAACATTAGTGTGTCATTCCTATCCCCATCTATTTCATTACTTTGGGTTTCTTTTTTAGTCTTCAAATGGTGATGGATCGCCCAAGCCAACTCGCACAATCTCAGGCATATCATCAATAAACTCAATCACCGTTGTTGGAACTGCACCACCAGCACCACCATCAATGATCAAGTCGACCTGCTTACCGACACGATCCATAATATCTTCCGGATCAGTCATAGGCATATCCTCACCCGGAAAAATCATCGTTGAACTCATTAAAGGTTCATCGAGCTCCTCTAATAGCGCTAAGGCAATTAGATTATTTGGAATGCGAATGCCAATTGTTTTACGTTTAGAGTGCTGAAGACGACGCGGTACTTCTTTAGTCGCAGGCAAAACAAAGGTATAAGCGCCAGGCGTGTTTGCTTTGATAGCACGGTATACGCTGTTATTAACCTTGGCATACGTCGAAATTTCTGACAAATCACGGCACACTAAAGTGAAGTTATGGTCAGCATCTAACTGGCGAATTCGGCGAATTTTATCCATTGCCCCTTTGTCACCAATATGACAACCCAGAGCATAACCCGAATCCGTGGGATACACCACTAGACCACCTTTACGGATAATGTCACACGCTTGGACAATTAACCGTTTTTGTGGGTTTTCAGGATGTATCTGAAAAAACTGACTCATGAAAAACCTTTTAAATAACCTCAACGACGTGTTGAGTAACTGTGCGTTTATACAATAAAAATGTTCTTTAAACTATTAAAATATACCTTTAATTGCCTAATGCAAGAGTGAGCAATAGTGGCCGCTTCGATTAAAAATAGGCTTCATGAGTAACAAAATAAAGCCGCTTCATAACATTTGACTATTATATAACTTAATCTCTCAGCTCAGTTATTTGGTCTAGGAATTTTTTTGTCGACTTTTTTAAAGACAAAAAACCAGTTGTTGAGGCTAAAGAGCGAAGTATTTTTGATTACCATGTAGACCAAATAGGCACACAACTTTTGGGCAATGCTGCCAGATGGCCAAGTTCCACCCATGTATTGTCAGGCGTGTGAAAATCAGAACCGCAAGAAGCTAATAATTCGAACTGTTCGGCCAATCGCGCCAAATTTTTTACTTCTTCTGGATGTTGCCTACCTGATACAACCTCAATTCCCACACCACCAGCGAATTTAAAATCGGTGACTAACCTACGTAGTTTAGTGGCGGTCATTTTATAGCGTGCTGGATGCGCAATAACCGCTTGGCCACCAGCGGCGGTGATCCATGCCACCGCATTAGTCAGACTAGCCCATTCGCCCGCCACATAACCCGGTTTATTCCTCACCAAAAATCGTTTAAAAACATCGCTAATATTTTTAGCATGCCCTTGCTCGACCAGAAATTGAGCGAAATGTAATCGACCCAACATAACGTCGGAGGCATATTTTCGGGCGCCATCAAGCGCACCAGTAATGCCCGCCTTTTCTAATCTTTCAGCCATTTTTGCAGCACGGCCAATACGAAAAGTGCGCATTTCCATCAAACCTTGTTGCAAAGTGGCATCGTCAACATCCACATTCAAGCCAATAATATGAACGGTGCCACCTCCCCAGGTTACCGAGATTTCCACTCCGGCAATGAGGGTCAAATCAGTTTTTTGTGAGGCCTGTTGCGCCTTAGCAATGCCCTCGGTACCATCGTGATCGGTTAATGCCAAGACATTAACGCCCTGCGCTATCGCGCGGGCAATGAGATCTTCTGGCGACAAGGCACCATCAGATGCAGTCGAGTGTGAATGTAAGTCATAGCAAGTCATTCTTATCATTTTACGTTAAAATGATGCTTGTTACTTTTTAAAGCAAAAAACACCATGAAACTATTTTTTGATTTTCTACCGATTGCACTATTTTTTGTCGCCTATAAATTCGGTGGCGGCATCTATCATTGGGGTGGTCAGGAATACGATATCAAGGGTATATACGTCGCCACAACAGTGATGATTATTGCTTCAGTATTACAAGTGGCTATCACTTGGTTATTCACTAGAAAAGTCGAAAAATCACATTTAATAACGTTAGTGCTGGTACTGGTATTAGGTGGCGCAACACTTTGGTTGCAAAACCCTAACTTCATCAAATGGAAACCCACTGCGGTCAATTGGCTATTTGCACTGGCCTTTATCGGTTCCCACGTATTTACTGACAAATCATTACTTGAACGCATGATGGCAGAACATATCCAATTACCAACCGCGATATGGTTCAAACTTAATGTGGCTTGGGTATTATTTTTTATCGGCTCAGGTCTAGCTAATCTCTATGTTGCGTTTACCTTTGATGAAGCGACTTGGGTCAACTTCAAACTATTTGGCTTATTAGGTTTAACCATCGTCTTTATCATCGGCCAATCAGTCTATCTAGCTAAACATGCGATAGAATCTCCAAAACCTGAATCATCTAAGGACAATAAATAATGCTTTACGCCATCATCAGCGAAGATGTTGCTGAAAGTTTAAGTCGTCGACTAGCGGCAAGACCCGCGCACCTTGAACGACTAAACGAATTGCAACTACAAGGCCGCTTGATATTAGCCGGCCCTCATCCTGTAATTGATAGTGAAGATCCGGGTCAAGCAGGCTTCAGCGGCAGTCTGGTAGTGGCGGAATTTCGCGATTTGTTACAAGCACAAGCTTGGGCTGATGCCGACCCTTATATTGAAGCAGGCGTATATGCTAAAGTTGTCGTTAAACCCTTCAAAAAAGTATTACCATGACCGAAACTACCAGCAAACTACAATTAGCCCTCAATAGCCTTAATCCAACATATTTAGATCTGCAAGACGATAGCGCATTGCATGCAGGTCATGCTGGCAATACGGGTGGCAGTCATTACACTGTAACCATCGTTAGCGAAGCTTTCAATGGTTTATCACTCATTAAACGACACCGCTTGGTCTATGAAACAGTCGGTGACTTAATGACAAATGACATTCACGCGCTCAGTATTCAAGCTAAAACGCCCGCTGAATATGGTCTGAATTTATAACTTCCTGATGGCTAAAGATAACGAGACTTCTGCCAGAAATGAAGCCTTTTTACGTCAGTTAGAAATCCAAAGATTAAATAAGCCTTGCAACCGTATTATCGATCTACGTGGCAAGGTAGCGGGTGAGTGTCAGGCTTATACCTTTGGTGAACGCATTCATTATCTTGATGACCGAGCTTATTTACTCGCAAAGCAATTATTAGTTCGCTTTAATGGCCGTTACACCTTGGGAGTTTACGAGGCCTTGAGCAAG
>JBNMOT010000182.1:0-5388 GCA_051275515.1 Oleispira sp.
TTTGGTTTATCAATTTATGCGTTTATAATCACTGCGCTCTGGTTAATTGTCCTGCGCAGGTCCAAACGCATCAAAAATAAACTGATTCAATATACTGACGCTGAAAGGCATTCTTATCAGCAAAAGGCTGACCAAGCGATGCATCTTAACCATAATTTCCAAAAGTTCGTTCCTCGCCAGTTTGTAGAGCACATTTATAAACAAGGCCAATCAATCGAACTCGGTTATGCCGACGAAGACAATGTCGCCATTTTATTCTGCGATATTCGTGGTTTTACTGGCCTGTCTGAAAAAATGAGCCCTCAGGAATTAATGAATTTTCTAAATTCATACTTTTTACGAATGAATGCACCTATTCACGACAATAAAGGCTTTATAGATAAATTTATTGGTGATGCCATTATGGCGTTGTTTGACAATCCTGGCGGCTCCGACTGCGACAAAGCACAAGATTCGATTCGAGCTGCGATGGGTCTTAGACGAGCATTACTGTTATATAATGAGCACCGTGCAAAAAGTGGCTATATTGCAGTCAATATTGGTATTGGCATTCATTTTGGACCCGTCATTATTGGTACAGTAGGATCGGATGATAGGATGGATACAACCGTTATTGGTGATAGTGTTAATATTGCACAACGTCTTGAAACATTGGCACCGGTTTACGACGTCGACATCATTGTGACAGAACAATTAGTGGCAACTGCACGATACGCATTTGCTTCTCGTACTATCGACTGGGTTAAGGTAAAAGGTCGCACCGAACCGTTAAAATTAGTTGAAATACTCTCTCATTTGCCTGACCCATTGCAAAAGAAACGATTGGCGATGGCTGACATCATTCAACGAGGATTGAATTTACGAATTGATGGTAACCTGCGCGAGGCACTTAGTGTATTCCGTGAAGCAAGAAAGTTGAGTCCCCAAGACCCCGTTATTAAGCACCACGTTAAGTGGACTGAACAACTGATTTTACACGGTGTTCCAGAAAACTGGGATGGTGCACTCCAGATTGGTCACGTTTAGACGCAATTGAATAGGCGCGTGCTATCAATAGCAGACATGGTATACAAAAATGTTATATCATTCCCCCAGCCCGTTCTATTTTTAAACAAACCAGAACTTTATTGTCGATACTAACGAGAAACAGTATGCCAAAAGCCAGTGAAATAAAGAAAAATGCCGCCGTTGAACTTAATGGAAAAGTATATTTTGTAAAAGACATCGTAAAGCTCACGCCCAGTGGGAGAGCCGGTGCAAGTTTATATAGAATGCGTTTATATGAAGTCGCTACTGGTGCTAAAGCAGATGAAAGTTTCAAAGCAGATGAAATGATACATACAGCCGAATTTAGTAAGAAAAAGGTGATGTTTTCATATAACGATGGCGACGAATATGTCTTTATGGATAATGAAGACTACACACCTTATTCGCTGGATAAAGCAACTATTAGTGATGAACTTTTGTTTATTACGGAGGAAACAGTGGGTTTACAAGTGTTAATCGTAGATGACAAACCAGTAGGTATTGAATTACCCGCCTCAGTTGATTTGGTTATTACTGAAACCGACCCTTCAATAAAAGGAGCGTCGGCTAGTGCTCGCACAAAACCAGCCATTTTATCTACCGGTTTGACCGTTCAAGTACCTGAATACATTTCAACTGGCGAAAAAATAAAAGTAAATACGACTGATGTTAAATTTACAAGCAGAGCATAACGCTGCACCTTATCGCATCCTAAACTGAATACCTCGAGTAATGAAATAGCAATTGCGGACCTAAATTTTAGAGCCCGCATTGTCTTTATGTCTTAATTGTAAAATCTACCTGGCAACCATCTGCTCTGTCTACCCTGTTTAGTCAGCTTATTATATGGTCGCATTCGAAAATAAGTATTGAAAGATATATTGCTTAGTTTAGGGGCGAATAGTAAGTGAGGTTGCGTAACCAATGCTTTTTTTTCATCCGATAGAAAAACAGCACCGACTTGACGATCTCTTCGGAATAGGTAATCAGTACGACCCAATAGAGCGGCAAAGCAAAATAGAATGCAGCGACAAAAGTCAATGGAATGCCAATGACCCACATGCCCGAAAAATCGATAAACATGCAATGTTTATTATCACCACCCGCCCGCAAAATACCCATTGAAGCCGTCATGTTAAAAACTTTTATACAGGTGCCAAATGTAATCAGGATAAATATATCATGGGCGACAGTTAGCGTATTCTGATCCAAGTGCGAGTAGGGCATGAACATTAATGATTCAAAGCTCAGCATCAGCAGCCCTAGAAGAAAGGTCACTATTGGTGCACTAATCGCAAAACCGCGCGCTACGGACCAAGCAGAACTAAACGCGTCTTGTCCGAGTCGCTGGCCAACCATAATCGAGCATGCCGAAGCAAAGCCAAAAAAGAAGGCGACTAATAAGCCTTCTAGCGGAGCCATCAGGCTCATTACAGCGAGTTCTTGTGTGCCAATACGACCATATATAAGCTGATAAATAAATGTGCCTAATGACCATACACCAAAGCTCACCATCATCGGCCATACTAACTTAATTAAATGCCGCCACTGTTCTTTGTCGTAAAAATCGTTATACGCAATACAAAAAGGCATGACAATATGTTTGCTTTTAGCCAGACAAAACACAATCATTAAGGCATGGATGGATCTGGCAATAAAAGTGGCCCAAGCTGCACCTAGGACACCCAGAGCATCGACTCCTAAGCCTCCGTTAATTAGCCAGTAATTAAGAGTGATATTGATAATAATCGCGATACTGCCGAGCGCCATAGAAAGCTTGACTTGACTGAAGCCACGCAGCGCATTCTCAAAGACCATCACCACCAATACGAAGACCAAACTAGGCATAGTGACCCACAGATATTGCGTGCCAGCATTAATTATTGCAGGATCGGTCGTGGCTAAGCCAACGAGCCTGTCGCCAAAAAAAAATGTCAGCAATACCACCGGCAATAGCAGTGCAGCTCCAATAATCAATGTCTTGATAACAATAGGACTGATGCGCGTGTATTTACCCGCGCCATAATACTGCGCAGACAACACACCCACACCGGCAGCCAGACCAGACAAGATGATCAGGACAACAAACTGAATGCGGTTACCCAATCCAACAGAAGCAATCGCAGAATCGCCCAGATGACCGACCATCATAATATCGCTCATACCCAGCATAGTTACTAGAATACTTTGCAAAGAAATCGGCCAAGCAAGTTGTAGGCTTTTTCTGAATGTAGAGGTGTTTTTATTGCTCACTTTGTATTATCGGGCCGTCAAAGAAAAATTAGTGTTCATGCCCTTATTTTATAAGGTTATCTGCAAATAAACACCCTTTATTCGTACTATCTTGAGGATGTACGCGAGAATAGAATAAAGCAACTGGCGCACAATAATGCTTTTTGATGGCAACTTCTGTTCCGTTTATTAACACCGACCTTTATTTTGAAGATAGAAAGCCGTTTCATTTTAATTGCTATCTATCTGCGGTGTAAGACCTATAACTTCACCAAATAAACTAATCAGTCAATGTATCCCCAAGGTGCTTCTGGCGCAGCAATAGGTTTACTTAAGTCGAAATCAACTCTGAACTCTCTTCCCTCTCGAACCATTCTATAAGTAAATTTTTCAGGATAAATAAACATTTGCCACGTGTTGCCGTTCGACTGGGGATTGCCTGCTTGGGAAAATAATTCTTTCGAATACTGGTCTGCTGGAAACGACTGAACCTGATCATAACCTGCGTCAATTGTGTGCCCACCATACATGGTCGACGCATCATCGCTGCCATCTTCATTTCTATGATCATGTTTTAAATTTAAACCGCTCCCAGTTTTGCTAATAATCCATGTACGCGACGCATCACTGCCAAGATGAAAGGGAATTTGTAACTGCGTACCTGAGCACTTTCTAACATGCATAATTAGTTTGCGCTCAAATGCTGGGCTTGGGTCATTGTCAAACACAACTTTACCTTCAAAAGCTTTACCGCATAGAGCCGCAATGCTATTAAAAAAGTTATCGTGGGTCGGAATGGAAACTAAAGGTGCGGGCTTGACAACTGCCCACGCTAATAAAGGGAAACTAAGTAAAAAGCTAACAAAAATGGCTATTATTGTGGCGGACTTCATAAAAATTAGTACCTGATCGTTAAACGTGATCCCTAGGTTATTTCATCTTCGATCAAAAGCCCAGTATTGCTTTTTTGAGAGTGAAGTACGCTGAAAATGACTTATCTAACTTTGCATACATTGAGCGCGAACGTGTGTCGCGAGTCCAATTTGAACAACAGCAGTTCCAGGCGATTTTCGTCCACTAACTGCTTACGCTGATCAACTGATGACAGTAGATTCGACATAACATTCTTCAGAATACGAAAAAGGGACTTATGACTAAACGTCTTATTACTATCAATGTTAATCGCCCGATCACGCGCATTTATTAGCTAATTTTAAGAATAATTGAGAACCAAGCTTTTTGTTTTATTTATCCTAAGCTAGCATCCGCGCATTTCGGTAGGCACCAATACTCGGTATTAACGCGATCAAGAATGTGGCTACTAGCACAGAAACTAAAACCCACAGGATGTGTATAGAAAAAATATTCGGACTTAACGCTAAACCATATTCCGCCAACAACCAGTCGTTACTCAGAAAAATTAGGCTGGTAACAAACACCACTCCAATAATACAGGCTCCTACTGCTATGCTCAGCGCTTCTAACTGCAATAACCAGAATACAAAGCTAGGTTTTGCACCCATTATCCTTAACACGTTAATTTCAGCCCTACGCTCCCTCAAAGAGGCTAGTAACATCGTACTTAAACCTAATAGACTGGCAATCATTACTGCGGCTGAAATAATACGCAACACGTTTTCAATCGCACCAACTAAGCCCCAAAGCTCGCCTAAGGCAACACCAGGGATAATAGCTGAGAGTGGCTCAAGTTTATCCTGATTTACTTGCCGTTGAACTTGCAGCACAGCGATACGTGATTTGAGGCCGAGCATAAAGGCCGACACTTGAGTCGGCAGCATGTTGTCTTGTTCATGCAAATCATGGCTAAGTTGACTCGATAGATTTGCTACCGCCGATTCAATATCTGAATCAGCAATCTGCTCATGCTCATGCTCATGCTCATGCTCATGCTCATCATGATTATCTTCAGTTTGTTTAGACTTTTTCAGACTATGTTGATAACTCGGTTTTTTAGATAAGCTTCTTTTGGGTTGCACATGAATAGACTCTATCGCTTTTAAACCAACGTGTACGGCTTGATCAACTGGTGTGCCGGTAAACTGCAAAATGCCCACAACGGTGAACGGATGATCGGTATGATGACTAAAGCTAACTTTCCCTACACCATGA
>JBNMOT010000183.1:0-5375 GCA_051275515.1 Oleispira sp.
CACCGGTAATGACTACACTTTTTGTCATGCTGTAAATCCAAATTTAATCAATTATAGGGTTTTAATTATCGTTATATTTTATAAATTTATTTTGGGTGATAACAAGAATGATGTAAAGAGACGAATTAACACAAAACTCAATCTGTATTCAGCGTGAGGTATGTAATAATTAGTTCGGAATCATTTCTTGGTAATCGTATTCGACATGGCAAATAGTTCAGGCAACAGTTCAGGCAACAGTTCAGACAATCATCACAGCGCTCCCTCTTACTCATTGAAAACCATTGGGCTGGTGCACTCGTGCTTTAAAGAAAAGTTTGCCATTCCGCGTCAGCCAGCCTTAGCCCCAGCGGCAAGAGGTGAAATTGAATTATTGCCGCCCTACGATGATCCATTGGCCATTGAGGGCTTAGAGGCTGTCAGCCATCTATGGCTCAGTTTTATCTTTCACCAAGCCCTGCCAAAAGAAGGTGAGGTGCGATTGCGTGTGCGCCCACCGCGCTTAGGGGGCAATAAAAAGATGGGGGTTTTTGCCACCCGTGCGACCCACAGGCCTAACCCTTTGGGGCTGTCGGTGGTGAAGCTCGAGGGCATTAAAAATGGTCGTTTACAAATATCCGGCATCGATTTATTAGACGGCACGCCCATTGTCGACATCAAACCTTATGTGCCTTATGCCGATGCCTTACCTAATGCGATTAATGGTATTGCCAGTGAGCCCCCTGAATTAAGTAGGGTTGAGTTTACCCCGGCGGCACTGGCCTCTGCCGCCGAAGAAGGCGCACGTTTAGAGCAACCGGTACAAGAATTAATAGAGCAAATGCTCGCTCAAGATCCGAAACCCGCGTATCAAAAACCTGACCCTGAACGTATTTATGGGGTTAAAATTTGGGACTTAGAGGTGCAGTGGCGCTATCGGGAAGAAGGTCGCTTAACGATTACGTCTGTTTCGCTTGCGTCACCTTTTTAATGGTTATTTAAGTGTGTAAGCCCGTTCATAAAATGCGGTTATGCCTTTGGCTTTAAAGCGAGGTTCTTGTTCTATAATGTCAGCTTCTTCTATTAATTGAATCGCAAAGGTATTCCCATACAAACCTTCAACGGTCTTTGTTGATACCGCAAACGGAGGTCCAGCCGCAACGCTTTGATCGTAATCTAAGGTGATTAAGAGTTGCGGCGCATTTGCGGTTATATGGGCGAGATGCCGTGCATAGTCTGTGCGCAGGGGTTCGGGTAAGGCGATGAGCGCGGCTCTGTCATAAACCACATCAACGTCTCCTAAATCACCTTGGGTGAGCGCAAAGAAATCACCGACGTAAATCTGTAAATGTTTAGCCTGATAGCACTTGCCCCCCGCCCAAGCGCTTATCGTGACGGGATTATCCGGCTGCAGATCCAATGCCTGCAAGACCGCCTGCACGGCAATGTCACTTAATTCTACCGCCACGACTGAGTAATTTTCAGCTAACAAATAACCGATATCAAGGGTCTTGCCGCACAAGGGAAGAAATATTCTGTTCTGCGCTACTGACCCAGTATTGAACTGAAACAGGTCAAGATTACGTATTAATAGTGGATGAACATAATTAAGGTGAAAACCGACTTGGTTTAGTGTCCACCGGTCGTGCCAAAAAGTATGTTCCATCTATTAACCTTATTGAATTTTCGCTAAAAATACATGTCTAAAGTGATATATCTATATTGTGGCTACAGGGTACTCCCAAGCGTGGCGCTAGGCCAATAAGTCTAAAATGAAATCAATAGTTAAAATAGTTTGTTACTATAAAGTCTCGCTTTAATACATCAAAAGCCGTTATGGAAAAGCATTATGGAACAGTATTTTGGAACATTGGATCATTGGATCATAGATTATGAGTCGGCCATTCGCTTAGGATTTTTCTTGGGTATTTTGGTTGTTATGGCCACCTTAGAAGCGGTATTTCCTCGCCGTGCAAAAATAAAAAGTCATACCCGCTCCTTGCGCAACTCGCGCGGCTTGAGTAATTTCTCGCTGGCGTTTGTGGCCTCTATATTAACCAGAATTCTGCTACCCATTGGCCTGGTTGGCTTCGCTTTTTATTGCCAACAGTCAGGCTGGGGACTGTTTAATCAAGCGCTGTTAAGTCCGGTCAATAGCGCTGTGATCTTTATTGTTAGCTTGGTGCTGTTTGATTTTATTATTTATTGGCAGCATAGAATTTTTCATTATGTGCCGGTGCTATGGCGCTTACATAAGGTTCATCATAGCGACCCAGAGTTTGATGTGACGACAGGAATACGCTTTCATCCTTTCGAGATTTTATTATCGATTGCGATCAAGTTCTCAGTCGTTTTAATGTTTGGACTGACCCCCGAAAGCATCATTGCCTTTGAAGTGATATTAAGTGGTTTGGCGCTGTTCAATCATAGTAATTTTAAAATTCCGTTAACGATTGATTATTACCTGCGAAAATTGATTGTCACCCCGGATATGCATAGGGTGCATCACTCTCAAATCCCGACAGAAACAAACAGCAACTTTGGCTTTAATATCAGCTTATGGGATCGACTTTTTGGCAGCTATCAAGATCAGCCAAGCTTGGGACACGATGGAATGGAGATTGGACTAAGCGAATACAAGGATACCGAGCAGCCTAATAAATTATTAACGCTGCTGGTCATGCCTTTTAAGACGTCGAAAAAATAATGTTTTTCTCTTTGTAAAAGTAGCCCTGCGGTTATGGCAGGGTTTTATTCATACTGAGCGCCATGGCTTCAGCGATTTTAATGCCATCAATCGCGGCCGACATAATGCCACCCGCATAACCCGCACCTTCCCCTGCTGGGTATAAACCTTGGGTATTAATACTTTCATAAAATTCATCACGTTTAATACTGATGGGGGCTGACGTGCGGGTTTCGACACCGGTTAATAACGCGTCGTCTTTCGCAAAACCTTTAATCTTGCGGTTAAACGCAGGGATCGCTTCTCGAATCGCGGCGACGGCAAACGCAGGCAAGGCTTTTGAAAGATCAACTAATTTAATGCCCGGTTGAAATGAAGGCTTCACAGTGCCTAAACTTTCTAAATCTTTTTTACCTGAATCGATGCCTTTTAAGAAATCACCCACCGTTTGCGCGGGGGCGTCATAATCTGAGCCACCCAATACATAGGCACTTTTTTCTAACTGACGCTGTAATTCTATGCCTGCTAACGGTCCACCGGGATAATCGCTAGGATCAATACCCACTACAACAGCGCTATTGGCGTTGCGTTCATTACGTGAATACTGGCTCATGCCGTTGGTTACCACACAATGTTCTTCTGACGTCGCAGCGACCACAGTACCACCGGGGCACATACAGAAACTGTAGACCGAACGGCCATTTTTACAGTGATGCACTAGCTTATAATCCGCCGCACCGAGTATTTCGTTACCCGCGTTCGGGCCAAAGCGGGCGGCATCAATGGTCGATTGTTCGTGCTCGATACGAAAACCGATGGAGAAAGGCTTGGCTTCGATATAGATGCCGCGGTTATGCAACATCTCAAAGGTATCACGAGCACTGTGGCCGATGGCGAAGGCGATGTGATTAGACTTTAACGTTTCACCCGTCGATAAGGTTAAGCCAGTAATTTTCTGGCGCTCGTCATCGCCTTCACCCCTTGTCTCTAACTCAATATCATCCACGCGGCTGCTAAAACGAATGTCGCCGCCTAAACGAATAATCTCTGCGCGCATCTTCTCGACCATAGAGACCAGCTTAAAGGTGCCGATGTGAGGCTTACTGACGTACATAATTTCATCGGGGGCACCGGAGGCGACAAATTCGGTTAAGACTTTGCGAGCATATTGCTTGGGGTCTTTTACTTGGCTGTATAACTTGCCGTCAGAGAATGTACCCGCGCCACCTTCACCAAACTGTACGTTGGATTCAGTATTGAGTTTTTTCTGACGCCAAAAACCGAAAGTATCTTTGGTACGTTCCCGTACTTCTTTACCCCGATCGAGGATGATGGGGTTGTAACCCATTTGCGCGAGGGTAAGCCCTGCTAATAATCCACACGGCCCAAAACCAACCACAATCGGGCGTTCGGTTAATGCTGCCGGCGCTTGTGCCACATAGTGATAGTTAAGATCGGGCGCTTGCTTGATGAGTTGATCGTCTGCAAATTTGCTTAATAATTCAGTTTCTAGTGCGGGGGATACATCAACATCAAGGGTATAAATAAGGGATATATTGCTCTTTTTACGCGCATCGTAACCACGGCGATACATAGTGAAGCTAATCAATTGATCTTGAGTGATGTCGAGTGTGGTTAAGACCGCATGAGGCAGCGCTTGCTCATTGTGATCAAGGGGTAATTTGATGTTACTGAGACGAATCATGGTGGAGCCTTTACAGAGAGGTTACTTAGCTATAGTAAAGGCGGCATTTTACGGTATTTTTTGCTGTTTTTATAGGGCCTTAAGGATGCTGCAGATGCAAACACCCTTAATGACGTTAAATTAAAGCGCGGTCATTAATATTTCGCGGCTAACATCAGGCGTGACCGTTTTATGTTCACCCAGCGTTACCATGCCGTGCTGAGTCAATTTTTCAATTAACACATCGATATCGGCTTCACCCAAATCAACGTGAGATAAACGCGTAGGGACTTGCATCGTTTCAAAAAACTGTTCAGTCAATTC
Source organism: Oleispira sp. (assembly GCA_051275515.1). GTDB lineage: Bacteria > Pseudomonadota > Gammaproteobacteria > Pseudomonadales > Oceanobacteraceae > Oleispira. Next base: position 4,674 of record JBNMOT010000183.1, read on the forward strand.
AATGCCACGATTGATACGTGACTCTTCATCGCCTGCGGTCACATTCCAAATACGCTCAGCGTACTGCAATAATTTTTCGCGTTTGGCTTCTTTACACACTTTCATCACTGCAGGCAGCACGATGGATAAGGTACGCGCGTGATCAATACCGTGAGTACCGGTTAGTTCGTGCGCAATCATATGGGTTGACCAATCTTGTGGCACACCTGCACCGATTAGACCATTAAGCGCCATCGTTGCCGCCCACATAGTATTGCCACGAATGTCTAAATCTTGAGACGTTTCTGGTAGCAATATTTTTGGACCTTCTTCCACTAGCGTCAGCAATAAACCTTCGGCAAAACGATCTTGTACCTTAGCGTTCACGCTATAGGTTAAGTACTGTTCCATAGTATGAACAAAGGCATCAACGATACCGTTGCTAATTTGGCGATCCGATAAAGACAGCGTTACGGCCGGGTCAAGCACGGCGAATATTGGGCGTACCAAAGGGCTCGCGAAGGGAAGTTTGTGGCCATCACGAGTCACGACCGCACCGGTATTGGATTCAGAACCGGTTGCGGGCAAGGTCAGTACACACGCCAGTGGTAACGCTTTTTTAATACGGGCTTGCTTGCTAATAATATCCCAAGCATCGTCCCCGTCGAACAAGGCTGCGGCGGCAATAAACTTAGAGCCATCCACTACCGAACCGCCACCCAC
>JBNMOT010000184.1:0-5367 GCA_051275515.1 Oleispira sp.
AATGGCGAAAATAAGCCCTTCGAAGCTAAAATATATCCTGCGCCCGTGCAGGATGAACCTCCTATTTGGATTACGACAGCAGGGAATATTGAGACTTTTCGTCAAGCGGGTGAAGGCGGCTATAATATTTTGACCAATTTGTTGGGGCAATCGATAGAAGATATAACCCAGAAAATTAACGCTTATAGAGAAGGGCGGAAAGCCAAAGGGCATGCTGGCGACGGTAATATTAGTGTGATGGTGCATACATTTGTTGGTCAGGATGTTGATGAAGTCAAAGAAATTGTGCGTGAGCCATTCTGTAACTATCTAAAAACGTCTTTCGACCTAGTAAAAATTGCACCATGGGCTTTTCCTGCGTTTAGTCAGCCATCCAAGTCAGCCTCACAAGATCAGTCATTTGATCCATCCACATTCACTAGCGAAGATATGGACGCGCTAATAGACCATGCCTTTGAACGTTATTTTGAAACGGCCGGTATTTTCGGTACGCCAGCTAGTTGTATCGCTTTGATCGATCAACTTAAACAAGCGGGTGTCGATGAAGTAGCGTGTCTGGTTGATTTTGGCGTTGATGATGATGTGGTGTTAGAAAACTTGCCTCATCTAAATCGACTGAGAGAGCTGGCTAACCCAGAAGCATCTAGCGAACAAAATGAAGACTATTCAACCGCTAAGCAAATACACAAGCACGCGGTGACGCATTTCCAATGTACGCCTTCTATGGCGCGAATATTGGTATCAGACCCTGAAACCTTATCTGCATTAGGGTGCTTAGATAAATTTTTACTAGGGGGCGAGGCGCTGCCTGATGATTTGGCAGAGACTTTAGCGAAGAATACCAAAGGCGAGCTAATCAATGTTTATGGTCCTACTGAAACGACGATATGGTCAACGTCTGGCCTTGTTTCTATCGACAGCAAAGACCTTAGTATTGGACGTCCTATTGCGAATACGCAGCTATATGTGCTCGATAGTGCCCAGCAACCCGTACCGGTTGGCGTGCCGGGCGAGTTACTGATTGGTGGAAAAGGTGTTGTACGTGGTTATTTGAATAGAAATGACCTTACCGACGACCGTTTTATTGATAATCCTTTTGCCAAATATGTAGGCAATGAAAGTAAAATTTATCGCACCGGTGATTTGGTTAAATATAAGTCGAATGGTGAGCTTGAGTTTTTAGGTCGTTTGGATCACCAGGTTAAACTGCGTGGCTACCGCATTGAATTGGGTGAAATTGAAGCCTTGATAACGGCTCACCCTTTGGTCAAAGAGTCTTTGATTACGGCGCCGATATCAGTAGATGGCGCACAGAGTCTATTGGCCTATGTGGTGCCTAATCCACATGGTAAAAAGGAGGAAACTGGACATTGGCAGACTTTATGGGATGAAGCTTATAAAGGCAATATAGCGGCGACTACTCGCGAGCCTGCAAGTGATAAGAACAGCGATCCGACATTCAATACATCAGGTTGGCTCAATAGTTTTACTGGTGATCAACACAAACAAAGTCATATGAAAGAGTGGCGTGATGCTACGGTCGAGCGCATCTTAGCCTTGAAACCAAAGCGGGTATTGGAAATCGGTTGTGGTACCGGAATGATTTTATATCAGGTTGCTCCGCAGTGTGAAGCCTATACAGGGGTGGATTTTTCCCAGTCAGCATTAGAGATGATTGAGCAGCAGACGCATAAAATGGGTATGAATAATATTTCACTCGTCCAAAGTGCTGCTGACGGACTTGAATTGGGTGAACAGGCTAAATTTGATTTAGTGATTATTAATTCAGTCGCTCAGTATTTTCCATCGAGTGATTATCTCGTCAAGGTCTTGGGTAATATTACTGAGTTATTGACGGATGATGGTCAAATTTTCGTTGGCGATGTGCGTTATTCATCGCTAAAAGGAATCTTCCATACCGTAATTGAATTGGCTAAAGCGCCAGCTAGTTTGTCGTTGCCAGAGTTAAAAGAACGTATTGCTGAGCAAGTAGAAAATGATGGCGAGCTTTTGATTCATCCAGACTTCTTTGGCAATTTACCAAAGGAAATTGACAGCTTTTCTCACGTTAATGTTCAGTTAAAACGTGGCCATTATGTGAATGAAATGTCGGGGTATCGTTATGATGTGGTATTGCGTCAAAAGGCTCCGAATAAGGTATTAAGTGAACAGGATTTCAAGGTTGTGGCTTACCCAGGTAATTTGCAGGCCTTGCGGCACGTTTTGGAGGGTGAAAGCGCTTTGCTAATTAGGAATATTCCTAATGCGCGTCTTGTAAAAGATATACAGTCTCAGCATGCCTTGCAAGAAGGTGAGTATGCTTTGGTTTCTGATGTTCATCATGCGGTTCAACATCAGCTCATACAAAACCCTGCAGCGCTCGATCCTGAAGATGTTTATCAATTAGATTCGGCTTATCAAGTCGAACTGAATTGGGCTACTTCGGGGCATAAAGATTGCTTTGATGCGTATTTCTATCAGGGTGAAGCAAACAGTTTAAACCTTACGTGTAAACATGTGGGCCAAGCTTTAAATTCATTTTGTGAAGAACCTAAGCAGCACTCAAGTGATCATGATTTGACTGATGCAATAAAACTGGTTCTACGTGTTAAATTACCTGAATTTATGGTGCCTGATCACTTTATTTTCCTCCCTCACATGCCTTTAACTCCGAATGGCAAAATTAATCGGCATGCTTTGCCATTACCCGAAAAGCGTCAGCGAGAAACAGAAGAAGTTTTTGTTGCACCTAAAAGTGATATTGAACAAACAATCGCAGCAGTATTTCGTGACATGCTAGGTTTAGATAAAATTGGTACCAAGGATAACTTTTTTAGTTTAGGCGTGAACTCCTTGTTAATTGCGCAAGCAAACAATCGTTTAAATCAGCAGTTGGATAAACACGTTTCATTGGTAGCGATGTACCGTTTTCCAACAATCTTTAGTCTGGCAGAGTATCTAAGTGCTGACAGCGATGTGGCAGAAGGAGCGAATAAAGGAGCTGATCGCGCTGAGAAACGAAAAGCAGCGCTTGGGGCAAGGCGTAAACGTGTTGTGAGAAGACGTTGAATTATTGTCGTAAGATTCGCGCAATAGCAGATAAATAAACTAGAAACTTGTACTAGAAACATATAATAGAAACATAGATTAGACACAATCAAGATTACTAATCAGGACAGAATAATGGATGATAAAGAACAGCAAGACTTTGATGAATCGGCGATTGCAATTGTTGGTATGGCCTGTCATTTACCCGGTGCTTTAAATATTTCGGAGTATTGGGAAAACCTAAAGAATGGGGTTGAGTCTGTTCGTTTTTTTACTGATGAAGAATTATTGGCGGCAGGTGAATCACCTGAAAACCTAGCCAATCCAAATTATGTTCGTGCGCAACCTCATCTTGAAAACTTCGACCGCTTCGATGCCAGCTTTTGGGGTTTTAGTCCTCAGGACGCAGCGGTTACAGACCCTGCGCATCGATTATTCCTAGAAGTTGCTTATGAATCTTTAGAGCACTCAGGTCATACCGGTTACGATAGCGAAGGCACTGTGGGTGTATTTGCAGGGTCTGGTGCGAGCTTATATTGGATGGAAAACTTACGTACCAATCCACAGCTTATAGAAGAAATGGGCGAATTTTTGGTCCGTCATACCGGTAACGATATGAATTTTCTAGCAACGCGCCTGTCGTATGAGTTAGATCTTCGTGGTCCAAGTATCAATGTTCAAACCGCGTGTTCTTCAGCGCTTGTATCGGTTCATATGGCAGCTCAGAGTTTGCTAAGTGGCGAGTGTGATATGGCGATTGCTGGTGGCTCAACGGTTTTACTGCCACAGAATCGGGGTTATATCTATCGCGATGGCGAAATACTTTCTCCAGATGGCCATTGTCGACCTTTTGATTCGAAATCAGCCGGCACCGTATTTGGTAGTGGTGCAGGTGCTGTTGTTTTACGACGACTGGCTGATGCCGTCGATGATGGCGATACTATTTATGGGGTGATACGTGGCACGGCAATTAATAACGATGGCTCTCAAAAGGTTGGCTTTCTAGCGCCAGGGGTTGAAGGTCAGGCGGGTGCCGTCGCTGAAGCTTTGGCGATTAGTGACACGCCAGCAGCAGAAGTATCTTACATTGAAACCCATGGTACTGGGACGCAAGTGGGCGATCCGATTGAGTTTGAGGCGCTAAATCAGGTATATCGTCAAGAGACCGATAAACGTGACTATTGTCGAATTGGCTCGGTTAAATCTAATATTGGTCATTTAGGTGAAGCGGCTGGCGCAGCATCAATTATCAAGGTGCTATTAGCACTACAACATAAACAGATACCTGCCAGCCTGAATTTTGAATCGCCGAATGTACAATTGGATATGAAGGACAGTCCGTTTTTAATTAATGACCAGCTTCATGAGTGGGATGTATCAGGGCCCTTGATTGCCGGCGTAACAGCGCTAGGTGCCGGTGGCACCAATGCCCATATTATTCTCGAAGAAGCACCCGAAGTTGAAGATGCTGACCCGACTCAGCATAGCCAGCAATTAATTACGCTTTCTGCTAAAACTGAAAGTGCGCTAGCGTTAGCTGCTAGGAATTTGTCTGAAGCTCTGAAGGCTAATGCTGAACTTGATTTGGCTGATGTTGCTTATACCTTACAAGTAGGGCGTCGGAATTATCAACATCGTAGTGTGATTGCTTGCCGAGATACTAATGATTTGATCGCTGAATTAGATGCGCTGGACAGCAAGCGCCGAGTGTCCGAAAAATGTACCGATAGTGAGCCTTCTTTGGTGTTTATGTTGCCGGGAGGTGGGGCGCAGTATTCTGGTATGGGGCAGGAGCTTTATGAAACAGAACCGGTTTATCGCAAAGTGTTCGATCAATGCATTGACTGTTTAGAACCTACGATTGGTGCCAAAGTTAAAGCGCTGGTTTTTGCGCCGCAAGCGCAACAACAAGAAGCGACTGTCACATTACAGACGCCGACCTTGACGCTAACCTCTTTATTTGCATGTGAATATGCTTTGGCGAAGCAGCTTGAAGCTTGGGGTGCTAAACCCGTCGCGATGATTGGGCATTCAATGGGTGAAAATACCGCTGCCTGCCTAGCGGGAGTGATGTCTTTGTATGACGCGATGAACTTGGTTTATATACGTGGACAGATCTTCGAGAAAGCACCAGAAGGCGGGATGCTGAGTATATCGTTAGCGCTCGAAGACGCTAAAAAATATATGTCGGATACACTAGATGTAGCGGCCGTAAACTCTCCAGATTTATGTGTCGCAACGGGTGCAAAAGCTGAACTCGACATCTTGCAAGCAAAACTCAAAGAAGCTGACGTCGATTGCGCGATTGTTCGCATTAAT
>JBNMOT010000185.1:0-5350 GCA_051275515.1 Oleispira sp.
TATTTAGACGGCTCTTAGTACGAGCGGCTTTGTTCTTGTGCAAAATACCTTTAGTAACCATCTTGTCGATGTAAGGCATAGCATTAGTCAATGCAGTTTGCGCATCTTCATAGTTGTTTGCATCGATAGCAACTTGTACTTTCTTAATGTAAGTACGAACCATAGAACGAAGGCTTACGTTACGAGAGCGACGTACTACAGCCTGGCGTGCGCGTTTTTTCGATCCAGCGGAATTTGCCATAGTCGGCTCCTTTGGGAATTATTAACTTGAAAATAAGGGCGTGAATTATCCTGAGTAGCGCCTATATTGTCAACAGGCAATTAAGGATATTCACGGCTCTTTGCTTATTCGTGCCTAAGTTAACAAAAACTCCAGCAAATTCAATGGCTTATTTGAAAATATTTATAAGTTTAAGGACTAAACGGGCTTAATCGCGAGACTAAGGGCCATTTGAGCGAGTTGATCAATGGTCAAATCGCCTTCTTGACGATACCAGTTGACTGTCCAGCTCAATGCCCCAGTGAGTAAGCGGCGTAAAATAAAGGGATCGATAACGACGGACCCTGAGACTTTGGCAGCGGTCAACGTACTGATCCATAAGCCTTCATAGATATCACGTAGTTGCAAAATATGTTGTTGATTTTCTTCGTTAAGAGAGCGCCATTCATAGACCAGAACGGTCATCGCAGCGCCTGTATCGCCCATGACCGATTCAAGCTCGCATTGAATTAACGCGAGCACTTTATCGTCAGGTTGATCACTCTTTAATAACGCGGCCTTCATCAGCTCTGTATTGAGTAAGATAGTCTCTTCCATAACGGCGCATAAGATGGCTTCTTTATTGGGATAGTGATGAAACAAACTGCCCGATTGAATGCCGACGGCCTTGCCTAAATCCCTGACAGTTGTTCGTTCATAGCCCTTTTCTTTAAACAGTTTGGCGGCGGCTTGAAGTAGCCGACCTTTTGCACTGTCTGGGGCATTGATTATGCGTTGATCGATTAATGCTTGGTGGGTCGTGGAAAGTTGGGTCATTTGCTGGGACATGTGTTTCGAGATACTCAATATTTAATCTTTTATATATTACCTTGCTATCAATATCATTGAACCGAATACTTTACAAACCAAGCGCTTGCTTGGTATTCTTCAGGTATCAATATAATTCGCGGTTATTTTAGGGTCTGAATATGAAAGAAAACAACGTTCGTATTGGCTGTGCCTCGGCGTTTTGGGGTGATACCTCAATGGCGGCTCAGCAGCTCGTTAAGCAAGGGCAGATTGATTATTTGGTCTTTGATTATCTTGCTGAAGTGACGATGTCGATTATGGCAGGTGCGCGCATGAAGAATCCTGACGCGGGATTTGCACCAGACTTCGTTATGACCTTAGAGCGCTTGCTTAAGCCAATTGCTGAGCAAGGCATCAAGGTAGTCAGTAACGCCGGAGGTGTGAACGTAAGAGGCTGTGTTGCGGCATTACAAGCGGCAATTGATAACGCTGGGATGAATTTGAAGGTTGCTGCCGTTGAAGGTGACAATCTCGTTAAGCGTCAGCAAGAATTTGCCAGCGCCGGTGTCGTAGAAATGTTTTCGGGGGAAGAATTCCCTGCACAATGCCTAAGCGTCAATAGCTATTTAGGTGCAAGTGCTATTCGAGATGCTCTAAAAGCAGGTGCCGATATTGTGATCACGGGTCGTGTGGTCGATAGTGCGGTAGTACTTGGGCCATTAATGCATGAGTTTAATTGGTCTGAAACCGATTATGATTTATTAGCGCAAGGCTCACTGGCGGGTCATGTAATTGAGTGCGGCGCTCAGTGCACAGGGGGTAATTTTACCGATTGGCAGCTAGTACAAGCGGGTTACGCCAATATGGGCTTTCCTATTGTTGAATGTGCAGCCGATGGTTCTTTTGTCGTTAGCAAGCCAAAAGGTACCGGCGGCTTAGTCTCTGTGGGCACCGTTGGCGAACAAATTTTGTATGAGATTGGCGATCCTTCGCAATATTTATTACCCGATGTGACGTGTGACTTCACCGGTGTAAAGCTTGAGCAACTCGATGATGGCCAGGTTTTAGTTGCGGGCGCGACAGGTCGTGCGCCTTCGGATCGTTATAAAGTCAGCGCAACGTATATGGATGGTTATCGCTGTAATGCTTCTTTCATGATCGGTGGTCGTCAAGCGGTCGCAAAAGGGCAGCGGGTTGCTGAAAGTATTATTGAGCGTGTAAGTTTTATTTTCCAAGCGATGGGCTTAGCAAACTTTACCGCGACCGATATTGAAGTACTCGGTAGCGAAACCACTTACGGTGAACATTCTCAATCGTTAAATAATCGTGAAGTCGTCGTTAAGATTGCCGTTCATCATCAAGATAAAAAAGCCTTGGGCCTGTTTGCGCGTGAGATTGCGCAAGCAGCGACCGCGATGGCGCCGGGTTTAACCGGGTTAGTGGGCGGTAGGCCAAAGCCTAGCCCTATGATTCGTTTGTTTTCGTTTTTGTGGCCTAAAGATCAGATAGACGTTTCTTATACATTAGGCGATAAAAATCCTGCGGTTGAGATTGCTAAGGGAGAGTCTTTAGAAAACTTTATGCAGACTTCAACTGCATTGGTTGAAGATGAGGGCGCTAGTAACGTACAGATGACTTCTTGTGATGCCACCACTGCGCTGATTAATTTAGCCATGGCTCGCAGTGGCGATAAGGGTGACCATTGCAATGTGGGTATTCTTGCGCGTGACCCTGCGTATCTTCCTTATATTCAAGCCGCGGTGCAGCCAGAAAAAATACGTCAATATTTATCTCATATTATGGGTGATAACAGTGAAGTAACATTGTATTCGCTACCCGGCCTTAATGCCTTTAATCTCATGTTAGAACACGCATTGGGCGGTGGCGGTATTGCGAGCTTGCGTATCGACCCACAAGGTAAAGCGATGGCGCAGCAGTTATTGGATATGCCGATTGCGGTGCCCGCTGAAATTGCACTTCAGGCTGAAGAAAAGTATCAGGCACTTATTTTAACCGCTAGCTCGAATAGCTTAGAAGGAGCCACCGTTTAATGGCTATTTTAACTTCAGAAATCGAAACTCAAAGTGAAGACTTTGCGAATAACTGTGCAGCCATGCAAGTGGCTATTGACGAGTTTCGCAGTGTAGAAGAAAAAGTATTAGCGAAAGCTGAACAAGCGAAAGAAAAATTCCGTCAGCGTGGAAAATTATTACCGCGTGAGCGTTTAAATCTTTTATTGGACGCCGGCTCTAACTTTTTAGAGTTGTGTTCTTTAGCCGGTCTGAAAATGCATGACGATAAAGACGGCAGTAGCGCAGGGGGTGGCATTATTGCGGGCATTGGTTATGTCGCGGGCGCTCGCTGTATTATTCAAGTGAATAACAGCGCAATTAAAGGCGGAACGATTTCTCCTGCGGGCTTGGATAAAACCTTACGCATTCAAGAAATTGCGCGGGCTAATAAATTGCCGATTGTAACGCTAGCGGAATCCGGTGGCGCCAATTTGCAATACGCAACGGATGTTTTTGTTCCGGGTGCTCAGGCGTTTGCTAACCAAGCGCGTTTATCCGCGGCCGGTATTCCTCAGATAACCGTTGTGCACGGTAATGCAACGGCGGGTGGTGCTTATCAGCCAGGGCTTTCAGATTTTATTATTGCGGTGCGACATAAAACAAAAATGTTTTTAGCCGGACCGCCTTTGTTAAAAGCAGCGACCGGTGAAATCGCCACGGATGAAGAATTAGGCGGCGCTGAGTTGCATGCCTATGAAGCCGGTACTGCAGATTATTTAGCCGAAGATGATGCCGATGGCGTGCGCATCGCTCGTGAAGTGATGGCGGGCCTGCCGTGGAATGATCAAGTATCCCCTCGTATTGAAAAGACATATGACGAACCTCTTTATAGCGCTGATGAATTATTAGGGGTTGTGCCCTGTGATTCGAAGAAGCCATACGATGTGCGCGAAGTGGTTGCCCGCATTGCGGATGGTAGTGAGTTTCAAGATTTCAAACCTGACTTTGATATCCAAACGGTGTGTGGATTTATCAAAATATCAGGTCATGCCGTAGGGATTATTGGCAATAATGGTCCGATCACGGCGAAGGGCGCAAACAAAGCCGCGCAGTTTATTCAGCTGTGTGATCAGAACCAAGTGTCACTTTTATTTTTGCACAATACCACCGGCTTTATGGTGGGTACTGAGTCTGAAAAGAGCGGCATCATTAAACACGGCTCGAAAATGCTGCAAGCCGTGGCGAATGCACGGGTTTCTAAGATCTCAATTGTGATTGGGGGTTCTTATGGGGCAGGCAATTACGCCATGTGTGGTCGTGGCTTAGATCCAAGATTTATTTTTGCTTGGCCAAATAGCAAAACGGCCGTGATGGGCGGGGCACAAGCGGGCAAGGTTTTACGCATTGTGACCGAAGAGAAGCAGCTGAAGATGGGTCAAGTACCGGATGAAAAGATGCTTGATCAGATTGAGCAAATGACCGCGGCGAAGCTAGAAGCCGGTTCAACCGCGTTATTTGGCACCGCGCGTATTTGGGATGATGGATTAATCGATCCCCGTGATACACGCAAGTTATTGGTAATGTTATTAGACATGTGTGATGAAGAGAAGCATCGTTCTCTGCAAGGTAATAGCTTTGGCGTATCGCGCTTCTAAATACAGTGACATAAATTAAACATTAAGTAATGGGTAACCTAAAATGATCCTGACTCAAGAACACAAAGAAATTCAAAGAACCGTTCGTAATTTTGTTGAGAACGAAATTAATCCCCATGTCGAACAGTGGGAAAAAGACTGTATCTTTCCGGCAAAAGAATTGTTTAAGAAAATGGGCGACTTGGGTTTGTTGGGAATATCCAAGCCTGAATCTGCCGGTGGCATGGGGTTAGATTTCTCTTATGAAATGGTCGCGGCAGAAGAACTGGGTGGCATTACCTGTGGTGGTGTTCCCATGGCTATTGGTGTGCAGACGTGCATGGCGACGCCTGCGTTAGCAGAATTTGGTAGCGAATATGTGCAGCAAACTTTCTTAGAGCCAGCCGTTGCGGGTGACATGGTTGCAGCGATTGCAGTGAGTGAGCCGGGGGCAGGTTCAGACGTTGCAGCGATTACGACGACGGCGATAAAAGACGGTGATGATTACATCATCAATGGTTCAAAAATGTGGATCACCAACGCGACTCAAGCAGATTTTGTGTGTTTGCTAGCGAACACATCGGATGATAAAGCGCATAAAAATAAATCATTAATCGTCGTGCCGACCAATTTAGACGGTATTAGCTTTTCTGAAAAACTAGACAAGCTTGGTATGCGTTCTTCTGATACGGCAC
>JBNMOT010000186.1:0-5301 GCA_051275515.1 Oleispira sp.
AAGGTGATTGCCCTCTTTTTTAGACGAGAAAGCAGCTTTATGCTCGATTTCAGTCTCCTTTGGGTATCAGTATTCGGGAGTTTCAGAGATGTGACTAAGAGACAGAGTGTCATGTTTCGAGTATCTTATTAAAAACGGGTAAACATAGTCGATGTGAAATCGGCATGCTTCTGATGAAGAAGAAAGAAGATAGTGCGCTTGCTGCATCATCGCCAGTTTAAAATTATTCAACATTCAACATTCAACATTCAACATTCAACACTCAATATTTAACACTAAACACTAAACACTAAACACTAAACATTCATATTTCAAAAATTAAAATTAAGATTAAAAATAAAAACTTAATTAGGCCAAAACTAGTTATCTTTTTACCACTCAAGTAGCCAACTGGCCGATGTAAATAATTCGATTAAAGGTTAAATTAAATCAAGTTATTTTTTTGGAAGCAAGTTGTTTAATCGAGAGGGAAATATTATGAAATATTTAATGAATAGTATGGCGATAGCACTAGCATTAGTTCTTTCAGCCGGCGCAAATGCCAAAACATGGGGTAGTGACCCTGATGCTCACCCAGATGGTGAAAGCCAATTTAATATTGCACTTACCGGTGATGTTCCTCAGCGTTGTCGTATAGTGACCCGACAAAATCTATTAATTGAACTAGATCTAGATGACAAAGGTGCACAAGCGAGTAAGTTCAAATTTAAAGCTTGGTGTAACACTGGATCTACAAATGGTAATTTAGTTGTTGGTGGTTTCGAGACCTTTCAAAACGAGCGTGGCAATGTAATTCCACTGGCTATTGCCTTTAATGGAGCCAATGGTCGTATTGAAACAGGCGATAAACGTGCCTTCGAACAAAATATGCAGGTTTCGAATGCGACTGACGGTTCAATGGGGCCCCTCAATACACTGAAAATAAAACCCGTCGTGAATGGTTTTGAAGACGCGGGTAATTATACAACCAGCATGTATGTAGCGCTTTACCCTAGATAGTCATAAATATAGCTAAATAATCAGGGGCCTTTGGGCCCCTTATGAGAGTGGTCTATGCGATTATTTACAACCTTGTTGATTGCGATTGTCCTGTTTTCTCCCGTTACTTATGCCTTTGAACTTTTCCCGATGGTCACGTTTTTATCAGACCAAGGAAGCAAAAGTGAATATTTTTACCAAGTCAATAACACGACGGATAAAGCCTTACCGCTAGAGATTTTCGTTAAGCAACGCAATATATCCGGTGAAGAGTCTGAACTGTTGAGCGACTCTGACGATTTTTTTGTTTTTCCACCTCAGGTACTTATCCAGCCGGGAAAAACACAAATGATAAAAGTTAAATATATTGGTAAACCTGTCGATATCTCTACATCTTACCGTATCGTCTTTAGCCAATTGCCTATTAATGATAACGCGACCAAAAGCAGTATAAAAATGCTATTCCAAATTGGCGCCCTCGCGTTCGTTTCTGCAAATAACGTGCAAAAAATGGCTACCGCAGAAATAATTTATCAAGACAAAATACCAACACAAATGCAGATAACAAACCAAGGCTCTGGCGTCATTGTTATTCCAGAACTGTCTTTTTCTGTAATAAGTGAACATGCGAGTTACACATGGCAATGGGAGGATCTTAAGCACTTATTCGATCGACAATTTCTTGTTCCAGGAGAGATCGTTAATGTAGCAATGGATACATTACTATTACCGCAAGATAGCGCAGCATCGGTAACTATAAAGGTGGAGTAGGTGATGAAGGGAACTAACCAACAGTTTCCCCCTGCATACCTGTGGATATTGGTCCTAATATTGCTGATAACATCCGGACATACAATCGGAATGACCTTTTCACTGCCGCTTGAGATTGATGGGCGAGAAATAGGTTCACTGCCGGTCTCGTTAGATGGAGCTGAAGTCAATGCTGTGTCACTGACCTCGCTAAAATCGTTACTCGGCCCTCGAGTATCTGACGTTGTTTGGCAAGCCCTGTTAGCGAAGCATATAAAAAATGATGCCGCTGATGCCATGGTGCCACTTACAAGTATTGCAGAACAAGGGATAGACCTGATATTCAGCTCAGCTAAGCTGATACTTACTGTCGAAATATCACCAGAGGCGTTTGGTCAATCTAATGTCGATTTTGGTGACGAGTTTAATTTATTCATCCCTTCTAAAAGTGGCAATTTTAGTTGGTTAAACAGTATTAACTTTACCCATAACCAGAGCTGGCAGGCTGACAGCAGTGATAACTTTTCTTCCGTCGATTGGCTTGGACAGATTAATATCGGTGGTGCCAACGGTGTCAATATGGTGACCGCCAATTACCTCGAAGTAGCCGACAATGATACCAATGTGTTTCGCGGTGAGTGGAAAGCATTTTACGATAATCCCAGCGCCCCATTTAGGTTATCTGTCGGTGATGTTTTATCGGGGTCAAGTTCAGGTTCCGTTGGCCATCTTTCTAATATGAGCTTAGGTGGCTTGTCAATTAAGAGTGATTATGCCGAGTTGCAACCCGAACGCACGATTGGCCCTAATAATAGCCAAGAGCTGATCCTTAATGAAAGTGCTGCAATAGACGTTAGCATCAATGGCCAAGTTATTTTTAGTGGTCGCCAGGAGGCTGGTCGCTATAATCTGAGCAACTTACCCATGGCCAATGGCGCCAATGATATCGTCGTTAATATCACTTATCTTTCAGGCAGAACCGAGCGACTTATTTTTAGCCAGTTCTACAACAATAACTTACTTAATGAAGGCATGATTAATTATGGTGTTACGGTCGGGGTCCCGTCTATTTTTACCGACGAGGGTATCGAGTATCTAGATTCATGGGCAGTAACCGGATTCGCTGAATACGGGCTGTCATCTTGGTTAACGCTGGGTGGTAATAGCGCGGTTGCCAAATATGGTCAGGTGCTGGGAACGACGGCAACGCTAGGAACCGATTGGGGCAATTTATCTGGGCGTTTATCTTTCAGTAATCTGGAAAATACGGGCGCTGGTAATATCCTGTCATTCACCTTTGAAAAAAGCTCATTAAGTAGTAAAAAAGACAACACATATAATTTCAGATTAGGTATCGATTTTGCCGATTCATTTACGACGACAATCTGGGATGCGGATACTGTGGTGACATCATACGATCGCTATTTAGCCCATTATGTCTGGCTGTTTAACGAGCATTGGGATGCCACATTATCGGGTGATTATTCTAAGGAAGATCTAGGGGATGAAAATACTAATGCGACGTTTAAATTAAGCTATAAAACGGGTAATTGGACCTTTGGTTCTGGCGTTAATTACAAAGAAAGTGAGCAGTATTACGATGCTGACATCGAATATTTTTTCACTTTTGACTGGCGCAATACGAATATTAACAATGGCATAAACTTTAGTGCCAATTATGACAGTGTTAATAATCACGCTAGCCTAGACCTTAATCGAACGGGTCAAGACCGTGTCGGTAGTGTCGGTTATCGCGTGCAGGCTGAATATGAAGATAACCGCGACAGCCAGACTGCCCAGCTTACGTATACCGCCAACAGAGTTAGGTTAGAGGGCGAAGTTGAGCGTAACAAAACCCGCAGTAGTGACGCATCTTATTCTGCCTCTATTCGCGGTAATACAGCTATTGGTATTGTTGATGGCAAGGTAGGTTGGGGACGAGCAACAGATGGCCCATTCATGGTTACCCATCTTCACCCCTCGTTATCTGGGCAAGAAGCACAGCTGGGTACGGGACAGCAAGAGGACTATAAAGCGGCTGCCAATAGGGTCGTTGGAGGCTTATTACCGCTGGACGTGGCTTACAGCCAAAATATTATCGATGTGAACGTACCCAATGCGCCTGTCGGTTATGACTGGGGAGAAAGCCGAATCATAATATCTCCTGGCGCTGCTACTGGTCACTTCTTAATGATCGGCTCGGATAATGCTTATACCGCAAAGGGTGTTTTAAAAGATGCGAATGGCGACCCTATTTCCTACTTGCAAGGGAAGATTGTCAGTGACACGTCACAATTATCATTCTTTACAAATAAAGCCGGACGCTTCTATGTACAAGGCATCGGCCCCGGAAAATACACAGTCATAATAGCTGATGACAAATATGCATCGCTATCAATCGTGATTGAACAAGCTGATAGCCATTTAATTGAACTTGGCACGCTAAACATAAAATGTATCAAGGAGAATTGTGATGAAGATCTTTAACTCAGTGCAAGTCAGTTGTGCACTTTTACTGCTACTGTTTACCGTCTCTTTCTCTGGATTGGCGATCACACCAAGTGAAGATAACCAAGCAGCTTGTACCGGTAATTGGCATATTGAATTTAAAACCAATTCATCCACAGAAGAAAAGAGCGGGCGTAAGGGGATTTGGATCCCCGGGGTGATTTATCTCGACAGAACGCTAGCGACATGTGCCAAATATGTGGTCCTTACACCGCCGCAAAGAGGTGCGCTGCTGTTGCGCGGTGCTCGTTCTCAACATCGTTATGAATTAAAAAATAGTGCTCGTCAAACTCTGACTGTGATAGGTAAAAATAATTCTTATATTTCAGTATTAGGTAAGCAAAAACTGGATTTATGGTTATATATACCAGGCGGTAAAAACTTAGCTCCGGGGCGCTATCAAGGCACCCTCGATGGGGTATTAAATAGCAATGCAGCGAATGAGATATCTAAGCGAACGTACACCTTTAATTATCAGGTTGAGCCATATGTCCGAGCTAAAATAGCAACGCTTGCTGGCAGTTGGAACCAGTCATCAGGAACATCTGTGCGCCTTCACTTGGGGGATTTAACCACAAAAAACAGTCGTGATTTACCCCTATATATAGAAAGTAATGGCCTTGTCAGTATGACGGTAACATCCTTGAATAAAGGGAACCTGGTGAGTGTTACAAATAAGCAAAACAAGGTGCCTTATCAACTCTATTTTCGCGGTAAAAGAATAGACTTAATGAGTAAAACGGCATTTAGGCTAAACAACCGCCGGTCTTCTCAACAAAAAATGATCATGTCATTTCAAAATACAGCCAAACCTTTTGCGCGTGCAGGACAGTATGAAGATATAGTCACTATCAATTTGAATGCGAGATAGTATGTATTTGGAACAATGAGTAGTGAATGTGAAAGTATTCAACAAGGTTTAATGGAAGCAATTGAGTTTTCTATAGGCAATGCCAAAGCTGTCATTGAGTATTGAGTATTGAGTATTGAGTATTGAGTATTGAGCATTGATTTGATGCCGTTGACGTTAAAGAAGTGCGTAAAAATTGATTTAACCCTACTTTA
>JBNMOT010000187.1:0-5297 GCA_051275515.1 Oleispira sp.
GTTGAGCCAGCATCTAAGCTATCTTTGCTGACAATCGCAGCGCTTAAATGGTCAGGCAGAGATAAACCTAAGGTTAATCCGGCAGCACCGCTGCCGATGATTAAAACATCAAATGTATGCTTACGACTCATTATGGCTATTCTTATAGATTGATGACGACAATGTGTTCATTATTCAATGACTCGCACTATAATGTAATGTGACGTTAAATGGCAGCGCTAATCTGTTATAGCTTTTGGCCAAAAATAAGGTGAGCTAATTTATCATCTAACCAAACAATGATGGGTTACCGTGGTAAAAAAATTGGAACCTTTATTCACCTCAATACTCTATTTACCATAAGACACTATCACGTCGGTAATATTTGCATGTGCTTTAAACGGACTTAAGTCCTATTTGGGCCAGTGCTAGGGGAAATGAGTATGAGCAACGTGGCATACGCGCTGCAGCAACCAACAGTAATGGATCACCGCATGAGTGACAATCCGCAAACAGATCAACAATTGGTTAGTCGAGTACAAAAAGGCGATCGCCGAGCGTTTGATTTGTTGGTGATTAAATATCAGCCCAAAATATTGTCTCTAATTGGGCGTTTTGTGTTCGATACCTCAGAGTGCCAAGACGTGGCGCAAGACGCTTTTATAAAAGCCTACCGAGCATTGCCTAATTTTCGCGGTGATAGCCAATTTTACACGTGGCTTTACCGAATTGCAGTGAATACCGCAAAGAATTATCTGGTCAGTCGTGGGCGAAAAACCCCGACTCATGACATTGATCCTGAGGATGCAGAAAATTTCTCTGGAGAAATGGCTTTTAGAGACAATGCTACACCAGAAAGAATTCTTCAACGAGACCGCTTAAAAGACGTTGTTTTTGGTGCTATGGCTGACTTACCTGAAGAGCTGCGCATTGCGGTCTCTTTGAGAGAGCTGGATGGTATGAGTTATGACGAGATTGCTGACGTAATGGATTGTCCTATCGGGACCGTGCGTTCACGAATCTTTCGAGCGAGAGAAGCGATTGAAAAGAAAATGCAACCTTATTTAGAAGCCAGTGCCTAAGTGATAGCGAAGTAAAACGCGTCAATAATTGGGTTAGCAGTGGTTGGTGCATAGTCGCAATGAGCGATTGTTTAAGAGTTTGGAGATGGTAGATGAACGAGAGAAATAAAGAGTCATTATCGGCACTGATGGATGGCGAGGCCGACGAGTTAGAAATTCGACGCGTATTAAATCAGCTTGATAAAGATGATGAATTAAGAGATCACTGGAAAAACTACCATCTAATGGGGTCACTCATGCGCGATGAAAGCTTTGATAGTCTTGATCTAACTCTTGGGGTTAATCAAATATTAGATGGTGAGCTTGCCCCTAACGGCGCGGCCAATAGTAATACGCTAAAATCGCCCCGTGAGACGAATGTGCAGAAATCACGCAGTGCTTGGTACAAACCATTAACATCCGTCGCAGTCGCCGCCTCGGTTACTCTAGCCGTATTATTGGGCGTGCAATCGATTGAGCCTGATAAGGGTTTAGGTTTAGCGGATAATCGTGCAAATATATCACAAGTCACCCAAGGCGAACTAACGGCTTCTAGTTTAACGATTGAAGAACAGCAGCAATTAGAAAGTGCTCAGCAACAGTTGCAAGCTTACATATTGCAGAACTCATTTGACCGCAACGAAGATAAAAAAGGTATTTTACCTTTTGCACGAGTGGTCGAATTCCAGAGCCAAGGTAAATAACCTAGGTCAAATCGCGTATACTCTTTTAAACGTTAGCGATTATAGAAATAGCGCAATACCATAATTGAAGAGCAGTTAGATGATTGAAGAGCAGGTGGTAATTACGTCGATAGACCAAGACGGCGCTTGGGTTGAGGGTATGCAGCAAAGTGCTTGTGGAAGTTGTAGTGCCAAAGCAGGGTGTGGCCAGCATGCCATGACTCAGTTAGGGCGGAAGGTCACTCTTTGGTTACCCTTAGAGCACTTGTCAGACACAGTGGACTTTAACGTAGGTCGGCAAGTCGTTGTAGGATTACCAGAGGGGGCTATTCTGCGCAGTACTGTCGTATTGTATGGTGTGCCTTTGATCGCTTTGGTGTTAGGTGCGATTGTCGGTCATGCGGCTTGGGGAGAAGTGGGTTCTATTCTAATGTCGGTCATGTCCATGTTGATCGGATTCAAGTTAGCCCAACTCTGGTCGCTGCAAAATAAACACCACTGGCAGCCTCATTTTATCCGTCATTGTTTTCCTCCGGTCGTTAGAAAAAATTTAATCGTAAAAACATAAAATGGAGCATCCTTAATAATGATGACATTCACGACTATTCATAAATCTATGACGTCTATTTCAGTTACTTTATTATTCTGCTTAAGTCTTTTTAGTGCACTTGGCCATGCATCTTCACTGCCAGATTTTACCGAACTGGTGCAAGGGGCATCTCCATCCGTGGTAAATATTGCCACCATAAAATACGCTAACCAATATGGCAAAGCCTACGATGGTTTAGCGGAACAATACAACTTGCCCAAAGATATGCCTGATATTTTTCGCCATTTCTTCGGTCCACAAGGTCCTAACCAAGAACCTAGCCAAGGGGGTCAAGGGTACGGTCAAGCGCCTAATCAACCGTCAGAAAAATCTTCTTTAGGCTCTGGTTTTATTATTTCATCGGATGGTTATATTTTAACTAATAACCATGTGGTTCAAGGCGCCGATGAAATTATCGTACGCCTCAGTGATCGACGTGAGTTAGAAGCGGAATTGATTGGTGCTGATGAGCGTGCGGATTTGGCGTTGTTAAAGGTTAAAACCACAGGGTTACCCGCGGTTGCATTGGGTAATTCAGACACGTTAAAAGCAGGCGAGTGGGTGCTGGCGATAGGTTCTCCTTTTGGTTTTGATTATTCTGTGACAGCCGGTATTGTGAGTGCGTTAGGTCGCAGTCTTCCTAATGAAAGTTATGTGCCTTTTATTCAAACTGATGTGGCGATTAACCCGGGTAACTCAGGCGGTCCTTTATTCAATCTTGAAGGTGAAGTTATTGGTATTAATTCACAGATTTATACGCGTTCAGGCGGTTTTATGGGGGTATCATTCGCGATTCCGATCAGTGTCGCCATTGATGTCGTAGAACAGTTAAAAGATAAAGGTAAGGTGAGTCGTGGTTGGTTAGGCGTGGTTATTCAGGAAGTCAATAAAGAGTTAGCAGAATCTTTTGGTCTCAAGCAAGCTAAAGGCGCGTTGGTGGCTCAATTGCTCCCAGGCAGTCCAGCGGAAGAAGGTGGTCTGTTAAGTGGAGACATTATTACTGCATTCAATGACCAAGAAATCAACTTTTCTACCGATCTACCGCATCGTGTTGGGCGAGTAAAACCGGGTGCGGATGCAAAGTTGAGTATTGTGCGCAATGGCAAAACAAAAGTGATTTATCTTGAAGTTGGTTCATTGCCTGATGGTGACTCAGCATCGTTGGGGCAACAGAATTCCAGTCCAGACTATAAACAAAATCGTTTGGGGGTTGTTGTCAGTGAATTAAGCGCAAAACAACAGCGTTCTTTCGGCAATGGCGTTTTGGTGCAACAAGTGGTCAATGGTCTATCAGGTGCGATGTCGGGCATTATTGCGGGTGATGTGATTTCAATGATCTATGGTGAGCGTATTTATTCTGTTGATGATTTTACTCGTATCGTTAAATCTCTGCCAACTGGCCGTTCAGTCCCCATGCAAATTGTACGTCGTGGTGCCGTTATGTTTATTCCTTTACGTTTGGCTGATTAATAAAATCATTAAATAAGTTAGGTCATGCTTATCAGCGATAGAAAATATAGGGCTAAAGAACGATCTTCATAGCCTTATATTCCCATTTCTAGTAAGCTTCTGCGCTATTTAAACGTTGTCTTTGACAGGTGTTCTTTGGTGAGTAAGCTTAACCATATTCGTAACTTTTCTATTATCGCCCATATTGATCATGGTAAATCCACCCTAGCTGACCGTTTTATTCAGCACTGTGAAGGGTTATCTGCGCGTGAAATGCAGGCTCAGGTACTTGATTCTATGGATATCGAGCGAGAGCGTGGCATTACTATTAAAGCGCAAAGCGTCACCTTAGATTATAAATCGTTAGACGGTGAAACTTACCAGCTCAACTTTATTGATACTCCAGGTCACGTGGATTTTAGTTATGAAGTATCGCGATCTCTAGCCGCTTGTGAAGGTGCATTGTTAGTTGTTGATGCTGCCCAAGGTGTCGAAGCCCAATCAGTTGCTAATTGTTATACCGCGATTGAACAGGGGCTTGAAGTCGTGCCTGTCTTGAATAAAATGGATCTGCCGCAAGCCGATCCTGACCGTGTTGCGGCAGAAATTGAAGAGATTATTGGCATTGATGCTTCTGAAGCCGTCCGCTGTTCTGCTAAAAGCGGCCTCAATGTTGAAGGTGTATTGGAAGAAATTATTAAATTAATTCCACCTCCAGAAGGTGATCCTGATGGTCCATTGCAAGCCTTGATTATTGATTCTTGGTTCGACCCTTATTTAGGCGTTGTCTCGTTAGTACGCATTAAAAATGGTACTTTGCGCAAAGGCGATAAGGTTCGCATGCTGTCGACTTCTCGTGATCACGGTGCAGACGGTATCGGTATTTTTACCCCTAAACGCAAAGAGACAGGTCTTTTACGAGCAGGCGAAGTGGGTTACATGGTTGCCGGCATTAAAGATATTCATGGCGCGCCAGTGGGGGATACAATCACCCACGCTAAAACGCCCAATGTTGAAACGTTACCGGGTTTTCAAAAGGTTAAACCCCAAGTTTATGCTGGTCTATTCCCAATTAGTTCTGACGATTTTGAAAGCTTCCGTGATGCTCTCGCCAAACTATCTCTGAATGATGCGTCTTTATTTTACGAACCTGAAAGCTCAGATGCGTTAGGTTTCGGTTTCCGTTGTGGCTTCTTAGGCATGCTGCACATGGAAATCATTCAAGAGCGCCTGGAGCGCGAATACAATCTGGATTTGATTACCACAGCGCCAACTGTAATTTATCAGGTAGTCAATCGCAAAGGGGAAACCTTTGAAATTGACAACCCTTCAAAGCTTCCTGATCCGGGCACTATTGAAGAAATGCATGAACCTATTGCGGATGTCAGCATCCTCGTGCCACAAGAGTATCTCGGTAATGTTATCTCTTTATGTGTTGGCAGACGGGGTATGCAAAAAGACATGCAGTATGTTGGCAATCAGGTTTCCTTAACCTACCAAATTCCGATGGCCGAAGTTGTGATGGATTTCTTCGAC
>JBNMOT010000188.1:0-5269 GCA_051275515.1 Oleispira sp.
TGCCGCTCAATTTATCGATACTGCCTTGAGTCTAATGGGAGATATTACGGACTCTTTATCCGGCAACCCAGAATACGCTAACAATGCACTGAATTCGGCGTTATTTATGACGACGGCTCGCTCTAATGAATTCAATGCGACCTTTCCTGATGGTAAGCCGTCTTCAAGATGTGGTACCGGTGCATCCTCTGTCAATGGTGTCCGCTATTACTCTTGGGGTGGCGATGCTTCATGGACGAATGCTTTTGATATAGTCGATGCCTTTTTACTCTTCACTGGCAAAGTGATTAACGGTAAAAACGATGGGTTGGTTGAGCGTTGCGACCAGCATTGGGGTAACGTGATTGGTACTACTTACAACATGAACCATGCAGATGCTATCAATCATATTTTTGGTCTGCATCACTTGTTCGAAACAGATCCGCTAACGCTCTACAAAAATCAAGCAATGAGACTGAAGTCTGCTGGTTTATAAATATTGTTGTAGGAAGTACTGATGAATACGAGGGAGCATGGCGTAAGCTCATGCTGCCTTTTTCACTGTCAAAGAAAAACATTGTACAATTTTTCTGTATTCGAGAATTTTTTATGAATGTAAAAAAAATAACAAAAACTAATTTACTCACATTATTAATTATTTCTATCGTATCCGGAGTGACGATTTCGTCTATTAACCTCGATACTAAAGAGTCACTTAATGTCAGTGTTTCACAAGACCAGAAACACTTACGTTCGCTTGAATCTCTATCAACCCACTCAGAACCAAACAAGACTCTGTACACACTAGGTTATGACTCCAAACATGGGGCATTACCTGATTCACTAAGAGGTACTACACTCGATAATGCTCTTCAGGTTGATGAAGAGGGTCATCTCCTAATATCCATCGATATTAAAGACTTGTTTGACTATTTTCTGTCAACTATTTCTGAGGAAGATTTAGATATCATCCTTTTACGCGTTGATGAATATTTAGCTCACTATTTACAAGAACCGGCGTTGAGTGAATCTAAAGCGATACTGGCACAATATATAGAATTTAAATATTCGTTAATGGCCCTTGAAAAAATGATGGGCAACGATTTTTCTCAGATGAGTAGTGGGGAAAAAAGAGATGGTGGTTATCTTAATTTTTTGCGCAAGCAAATGGATCAACGCAATGCACTGAGAGAGCAATACTTAGACCTTGCCGTTTATGAAGCATTCTACGAGGAAGAGCAACGCTATGACGAATACACCTATTCAAAATTGCTAGTTAATTCTGACAAGTCACTTTCCGCTAGTGAACGATTAAGTAAACTCACCGAATTCCAAAACACCTTGCCAGCAGATGTTAGGCAGAGCATGAGAGAAACACAAATTACCGACGAACTTAAAATTAGAACAGAGAAAGTGCTGGCCGATGGTGGTGATCAGCAGCAAGTTCGTGAATTACGTCGAGAAATGTTTGGTGATGAAGCCGTTCAGCGTTTCGACGAACTCGACCAGCAACGGGCTCAATGGGATGCTCGGATTAATGCCTACCTGATTCAGCGCACCAGCATACTGAGCAATCAAGGCTTGGCTCAAGACGAGCTTAATTCGCAGGTCGATTCGCTTCGTGCATCTCTATTTGACGCATTGGAACAAGTACGCGTTCGCAGTATTGAACGCCATGCCAAAGCATAGTTTAAATACCATTAAGTTGAGCGAATATTATCATGTTGGGAAGATGTTATTTTGAATCTGAATAGTGCAGTTCCAATCTTTAAACCTTTAGTCTACTTGTCGGGCAAACGTTCGATGTATGTCGGCCCGTTAAAAAGATTATTAGTGCAATCAAATAGCCTAACCACCCTCATCATCTCGATTGATAAAGAGTTGGGGCTGATGGACAACAATAGTGGCCTGAACTACGTTAGTAAAAGTTTTTTAATTCCCGCAGGCTCACATGTAACTGTTGATACCAACGACTCAATTATTGTTTTCTGTTTCCTGAATACTTTGGGGACTGACTTGGCGAAGTTAATTCCCAGCATGAGGCAGAGTGTACACCTAGATGACGGCAGCACTTGTTATAGCGGCATACCCAACGAACTGGCCGTGATTGAACAGGCAGGCGACATATTCAAACGTCGGCCATCGGCAGAAGCAGTATTTGAGCGCCTCGATAATTGGATAGAAAATTCAAGTACCGTCAATACTTGCATGCCAGATGCAAGAATTTCAATGGCAATCTCGCTGATCACCCGAGACTACGCGAGGAATGTATCCATCGATGAAATTGCCAAAGCGGTAAGGCTATCAGCACCGCGGTTAATCCAATTGTTTAAACAAGTGACGGGCATACCCATTCGACGCTTCAGATTGTGTCATCGGATTTTCGTTACCCTGCTGAATTTAGGCTCAGGAATGTCATTAACCAATGCGGTAGTCGAAGCTGGATTTTCTGACTACGCTCACTTTTCTAGAATTTTCAAAGAATTGGGCAGTGTAAAACCTTCTGAATTGCTGTCTTCTAGAAACTTGGTCGACTTACGGGTTTTATCTAAACCTATTACGACCAAGCTCGCTCAGGTGCCTAGCCATGAGGCCTGTTAAATAAGTGATATTAATGGCTCGAATTTCTCTCGTGAGAGTTCTAAATATTCAGCAAGCTGGGCGAGGTTCGCTATCACTAATCCAGTATCACTTTTTGGCACCTGATCACAACGTACAAAAAGCATAGCCAGCGCATGTTGCTCGGCGTTGAGTTCCAGCTTTTTCACTTGCTGTCGAAAGCCTTCGTATTGTGACCCTCTATTTTCTACCCACTCTATCTTCAAGCTGCGGCGCATCAGGCGCAACGGCAGTACCTGCTTTTCCATCCATTGATCATAGTCAGTAGGAATACAGGCCTGAGTCCATCGCTTATCTTCGCTAGCCAACCACAGGGCTTGCAGTATCAGATTGATGTCAGCCCCATGATCATCTTGCAATACTAATAGAGCCGCTTCCACACCAGCCTGCGAGTAGACCTGACACGCATACTGCCAGAGTCGATTCTCTAACGCGTATTCTAGGTGTGCGCTCAGTGGGTTTTCAGCCCGATTTGTGGCAAACTGCGCATCTATATTTAAGCCCGTGTCTAAGCCATTTTGTGAATCAGCCAAAGTGCTACACCCTCTGTTAAAAAAGTATTCTAAAAGACTATGATCGAATTTAATCAGGTTTCATTGCACCGTGGTATCAAGCCTCTGCTAAAACATGCAGATTTGCGAATTCATGATGGTCAAAAACTCGCCCTTATTGGTCCAAACGGCGCAGGTAAGTCTAGCTTATTTGCTTTGCTTTTAGGTGAGTTGGGGGTTGAAGAAGGTGAATTATATTTACCGAGTGGCTGGCGTATCGCCCATATGGCGCAAGAAGTTGAAGCCAGTGATCGCTGTGCGGTTGATTATGTGCTTGATGGTGATAAAACGTATCGCGAAATTGAGCACGGCATTGAAACTGCGACTTGCGATAATGACTTAGCCAACTGGCACAGCAAGATGGATGCGCACAATGGCTATAATATTAAAGTGCAAGCCGAGCAGCTTTTACACGGCTTAGGCTTTAAGCAAAGTGACATGGTTAAGCCGGTATCGGGTTTCTCCGGTGGCTGGCGTATTCGCCTGAACCTCGCCCAGGCTTTGATGACACCCTCCGATTTATTATTACTCGATGAACCAACCAACCACTTAGATTTAGACGCCACCTTGTGGTTAGAGCAATGGTTGAATAAGTATCAGGGCACCTTGGTCTTTATTTCTCACGATCGTGATTTCATCGACGGCGTTGCTGATCACATTGTTCATTTACATCAGCAAACACTCACTAGCTACCCAGGCAACTACAGCGCTTACGAACGCATTCGTGCTGAGCGTTTAGCCCAGCAGCAAGTGATGCATGATAAGCAGCAAGTACGTATCGCTGAGATTGAAAAGTTTGTGACCCGCTTTAAGGCCAAAGCCAGTAAAGCTAAGCAAGCGCAAAGCCGAGTAAAAGAATTAGAACGTATGGAATTGATTGCCCCTGCGCATGTCGATTCACCGTTTAGTTTTGCCTTCGCTTGTGCCGATAAAGTTTCAACTCCTTTATTAAATCTTGAAGCCGCGGATATTGGTTATCCAGGTAAGAGTGGCGGCGAAGCCGTTGCCATTTTAGAAAACCAAAACGTATCTTTGGTGCCTGGACATCGCATTGGTTTATTGGGCGCAAACGGCGCGGGTAAATCGACCTTAATTAAAACCTTGTGTGAAGAGCTGCCACAACTATCGGGCAAGCGTCATGAAGGCGAGCATTTAAAACTGGGTTATTACGCTCAGCACCAGTTAGAAACGTTGGATGTTAAAGCCAGCCCAATGTTGATGATTCAGCGTATTACGCCTTCGGCGACCGACCAAGAAGTTCGGAACTTTTTAGGCGGTTTTGATTTCCGCGGTGAAAAAGCACTGGAAGTGTGTGAACCGTTTTCTGGTGGTGAAAAAGCTCGCTTGGCCTTGGCGTTAGTGGCGTGGCAAAAACCGAACCTATTGATTATGGATGAGCCGACCAACCACCTTGATATTGAAATGCGTGAAGCACTCACAATGGCGCTGCAAACATTTGGTGGCGCAATCGTTCTTGTGAGCCACGACCGTCACTTATTAAAAGCGACCGTTGATGAATATTGGTTGGTTGAAGATGGCAAGGTTACCTTATTCGAAGGTGATTTAGATGATTACCATAAGCACGTTCAAGCTAAGCAAGCCGCGTCTGGATTCAATGCCGGCCAGTTAGCGACGAACCCAAACTCTGCCGACAATCAAGGTTCTAGCACGAGCGAAAATAAGGCTGCGGGTGCAAGCGCTCAAGATCGTAAAGAGCAAAAACGTTTAGACGCTGAGCGACGTGCGCGCTTAGCCCCTATGCGTAAAGAGTTAAAGAAGCTTGAAACTCGCATGGAAAAATTACAAAGTATTTTAGACGAGTCCGAGAGTCAACTCGGAGATACAGCTTTGTATGAAGCAGAGCGCAAAGCCGATTTACAAAAGATATTGCAACAGCAAGGTGATGCGAAAAGCGAAATGGAAGAAGTTGAAATGGAATGGATGGAGTTGAGCGAAGAAATGGAAGCCGCTGAATAATGTCACCCTTTAAGTCTAAAACTAAGCCTGCGGCTAGCTCTAATACGAGTGCTAACAAGATGAGTTTGCCTCCGTTATCTTTGTATATTCATGTACCTTGGTGCGTGCGTAAGTGCCCTTATTGTGACTTCAACTCTCATAAG
>JBNMOT010000189.1:0-5244 GCA_051275515.1 Oleispira sp.
TAATACAATATGCTAAATTTCAGTTTTCAAAATACAACCCAGATTCATTTTGGCGAAGGCCAGATCAACTCTTTAAGTGAACAAATCCCGATTGATGCAAAAGTATTAATTACTTATGGTGGTGGCTCAATTAAACACAACGGTGTTTATGATCAAGTTGTTGCCGCATTGGGAGGGCATACCTGGTTCGAGTTTTCAGGCATTGAGCCAAACCCCAGTTATGAGACGCTGATGAAAGCGCAAGATATAATTAAAGAAAATAGTGTGGATTTTATCTTAGCCGTGGGCGGTGGTTCTGTTATTGATGGTACTAAATTTATTGCAGCCGCAGCGTTATTCGAAGGTGAAGACTCCTGGGATATCGTCAGTAAGCAGGCTCAAATTGAAAAGGCGTTACCCATTGGGTGCGTTCTCACATTACCTGCAACAGGTTCTGAAACGAATGATGCTGCTGTAGTGACTCGAAGTGGGAATAAACTTCCGTTTCGTAGCCCTTTGGTTCGTCCTTTGTTTGCTATTTTAGATCCAGCGGTAACCCTATCTTTATCTGATCGTCAGATTAGTAATGGTGTCGTGGATGCGTTCATCCATACCATGGAGCAATATCTGACTTACAGCGTAAACGCTAAGGTGCAAGATCGTTTTGCTGAAGGTCTATTATTAACACTGATTGAAGAAGGGCCAAAAGCGCTGGTAGCTGAGAGTGCTAATGATATGGATGTTCGTGGCAATATTATGTGGGCCGCTACTATGGCATTAAATGGCTTGATAGGTTCGGGTGTTCCTCAAGATTGGACGACGCACATGATTGGTCATGAACTAACTGGAGGCCATGGCATTGATCACGCACGAACCTTATCGATTGTTTTACCAGCGGTAATGAAAGTCTGTCGCGGTGCTAAGCGTGAAAAATTATTACAGTATGCCGAGCGCATTTGGAATGTTACTGAAGGTGATGAAGATGCCTGTATTAATCGTGCCATCGAATTAACCGAACAGTTTTTTGAGCGAATGAAAGTTCCAACGCGTTTATCGCAAGTTGATTTGGGCGAGGCGGACATCGATGGCTTAATCGAAAAATTAACACATCACGGCATGGTCTGTTTGGGTGAGCATGACGCCATTACACCAGACATCAGTCGTGAAATATTAATCGCGGCACTTTAAGGCCTGTATTGGGATAGGAAAATAAATATGAACACGATGACGATAAATTTAGACCCTCTACAACCGACGCAGCAAGATGTTCGGGTAAATCGTCAGTGGACACTAGCGTCTCGTCCAGTAGGTGCGCCGACCCTAGGAAACTTTAACTTTGTAGAAAGTAAAAATCCAAACCCTAAGTCAGGTGAAATTTTATTACGCACGGTTTTCTTATCCCTTGATCCTTACATGCGCGGCCGCATGAACGACGCTAAATCCTATGCAGAACCTGTCGCGATTGACGAAGTAATGGTTGGCGGCACGGTTTGTCGAGTTGAAGAATCCAATCATCCTGATTATGACGTTGGCGAGTGGGTTGTTTCATTTTCGGGCTGGCAAGACTATGCCATTTCAGACGGCATTAATTTATTGAAACTGGGCCAGCAACCAAAGCAACCGTCTTATGCCCTGGGTGTTATGGGTATGCCCGGCTTAACCGCTTATATGGGGCTATTAGACATTGGCCAACCGAAAGCAGGAGAAACCGTTGTGGTTGCTGCAGCGACGGGGGCAGTGGGTAGTTTAGTCGGTCAAATCGCTAAACTAAAAGGCTGTAAAGTGGTTGGCATTGCCGGCGGGGCAGAAAAATGTCGATCAGCCGTCGAAGAACTGGGCCTCGATATTTGTCTAGATCATACCAAAGATGATTTAGCGCAGCAGTTAGCCCAAGCCTGCGATGCGGGCATTGATGTATATTTTGAAAACGTCGGTGGCAAGGTCTTTGATGCTGTTTTACCGCTATTGAATAGTTGTGCTCGCATTCCACTCTGCGGGTTAATCTCTCAATACAATGCGACTCAATTACCCGAGGGGCCCGATCGACTGTTTGCACTAATGGGCAACCTATTAGTAAAGCGCATTAAGATGCAGGGCTTTATCGTGTTTGACGATTATGGACATCGATATGATGAATTTAGCGAGGATATGTCGCAGTGGTTAGCAGAGGGAAAAATCCAATATCGTGAAGACCGAGTTGAAGGTTTAGAGCTTAGTGTAGCGTCATTTATCGGTTTGTTAGAAGGCAAAAACTTTGGCAAGCTGGTCATGCGTATTGGGCCTGACGAATTGTAAATTTAGGTAACGGAAATCTATTATGTTAACAGTACATCACTTAAATAAATCTCGTTCTAAGCGCGTATTGTGGTTGCTTGAAGAACTTGAAATGCCTTATCAGCGTATTGATCATCAACGTGATGCGAAAACAAATTTAGCGCCGCCAAGTTTGAAAGCGGTGCATCCATTAAATAAAGCGCCGGTAATGGTTGACGGTGAGATTACCTTGTGCGAATCCAGTGCAATAATGGAATACATCATCGATCAAGATAATGAAAAGCGTTTTCGTCCTGAAGCAGGAACCAAAGAATATTATCAGTACATGGAATGGTCACACTTTGCTGAAGGATCTCTCGGCTTACCGGTAATGTGTAAACTTTTCATGGGCATGGAGACTCGTAGAGGTGACCAACCGATGGATAATTATATTGCTAAAGAGGTCAGATTAGACTTTGGTTACATTGAATCTGCTCTGGCGGAGCGTGAGCATTTTGCTGGTGCTGAGTTTACGGCAGCCGATATTATGATGACGATAATTCTGGAATTCGCTGACAGAATTGGTTTGCTAGAAGGTCAAGAAACGACTCAGGCTTATCTGACAAAAGTTCAGCAACGCCGAGCTTATCAAAAAGCAGCGAGTTTTGGCTAAAATATCGCAAGTATAAAATCTTACCCAAAGGTATTAGCCAGACAAAACGGTTATGAGGCGATTTTTTTGAATAGTGTATCAGGTGTTGAAGGCAACTTATCTTTGTCTACCGAGAAGAAAACAGGACCGGCATTTTTCGATTCGCTCAGTTCGAAAGTAATGTGACATGTTGGGAACAAATCGATATTTTATTGATCTTTCAAAAATCAGCTTTCAATTAGTGGACTCCACAGACCGAATGGTTCTAACGCATAAACGAGGCGCTATTCTCATCAATTTTCCCTAATATGTGAAAGGCTATTGATTAACCAGCAACAATGGCTCCAACAAAGCCAGCAGCTTGAAAACCTTTACGCCTTATAATTTTTTTTAAAGTGACAAACTCTGAAAACTACGGCCTGACAAGCAATAACCAACTAATAATGAGGAAGAGGCTGGTCACCGTGACACTAATCACCAATTTGCGGATAAATTTAACCCATAAAAAGACAATCATGGTATTAAAACTCAAATTTTGGAGTAAAAAACCAATAAAATACTGTTTTTAAACGTTTTAATGCATAATTATAGTGAAATCCTTGTTTTCTAGAAAACGTTAAAAACCATAATAAACAACGGCTAAATACTGTCTCAAATTTTTTTTGACTTACCACCATTAACAACAATTGATTTAACTAGGCTTACTACTGTTCTCCATCTAACAGAATTTACGTAAAGCCAAAATACAAAAAATAATCTAGCCGAATATGCGTCGCGATTTGCGATGCATATTGGTGTGCGTGTTTCTCACAAAAAATTATTCACTAAACAAGTTGCGAAATTTGACAGCATTGCTTGCGTTTCCAAGGTGGTCTGAATTATGCAAGGTTTGCGATAAAGCGGCGTCTTAATTAATCTTAAGGAAGTTTAACATGTTCAAAACCACCCCCGCACAATTGCACTCCGGCAATGGAAACAATGGTGGAATTCCATTGATTAATAATGGCATGACATGTGACGCAGAAGTAACTGAAGATGAAATTAAAATTCTTATAATCGACGATGAGCCGGGTATTGGCGAAGAAATATGTGAAAAACTGGAATTTCACGGGTTTCATTGTGCTTTTGCTACGGATGCAAAGTCGGGGCTGGAACTGGTTCGTTTAAATACGTCTATTTCCATCGTTTTAACAGATATCCGAATGCCAGGTATGAATGGTTTGGAAATGTGTAAAATAATTAGAAATGAAATGCCAGCTGAACGAGACCTCGCGCTTCTAATCATGACCGGTCATGCAGGAATGAGTGAAGCCTTGGAAGCACTGAAGGTCGGGGCGTTAGACTTTTTGACCAAACCCTTATGTCCTGATTTACTTGTCCATGCAGTAAAACGAGCAGACCAGCATATCAAATCACTAATGCTGGAACGAGATTTTAAAGGAAAATTAAAGATTCTAGTCGAAGAAAAAACAGGTGAACTTGAAAAGCTCAACGCAGCATTAATGATTTCCAATCAGGTAAAAGAAGAATTCCTGTTGATGATTAGTCATGAGCTTAGAACACCGTTGAATTTAATTATTGGTTTTGCTGAAATTATTGAGTCAGACGTAGCTGCCCCCGAACAAAAAGAATTCATAAACGAAATCAAGATTGCCAGTTGGCAGCTAACAGAAATGGTTAGTTCTATGATTGATATGGTTGCAGTGGAGACTAAAACGCTTGAGTTAAAAATCTCAGATGTGGATGTTATAGAATTAGTTGAACAAGCAATTTTTGCTTATGAAGGCAAAGCTAAACAGGCTGAAGTTACGATTGATACAAACAATATCCCATGTATTAGCGTTAAATTGGATCCTGTCAGAATATCACAAGCAGTTGGCCGCCTGGTTGATAACGCCATCAACTTTTCTCCAGCTGGGGGCATTGTTCAAATATCCGTCCAACAAAAAAATAACGGTCTCATGATCTGTGTTCAGGATGATGGAGTCGGAATGTCAGAACAAGAAATTACAAAAGCCCTTGAACTTTTACGTCAGGTAGATGGTTCAACAACCAGGAAACAAGGTGGGATTGGTGGGGGGCTGTTTCTCGCTAAAACGTTTTCGGAATTACACGGCGGATCATTAAGCATTAGCAGTGAGCCAGGACGTGGTACCACCATCACCCTAATAATCCCCGTACAATAGGGTGAACTAGAAATGCTTAATTTGGAATCCCAGAAATTTTTCGTAACTGGAACTATTATTTTCATGACCGGTTTTATTGTCATGATGGTATTTCCCTTAGAAAAATTTCTCTTGCATTTCGCCCCTGCCAACATTGCCTTATTTGCCTCGCTTATCCTAACGTTGTTATGCACG
>JBNMOT010000190.1:0-5099 GCA_051275515.1 Oleispira sp.
CAATATTCACTCCGAGCAGTTCTCGACAGGTTTGGAGAATACTACGAATGGTTTCAAGATCGCCCAAAGCACTGGTTTCAAGGATTTCCAATTGAAAATGACTCGGCGCTATAGTGGGATGACGTGCTAGAGCTTCATTAAGTTCGTTAATAAAATATGGCGATTGCAAGTGCGCTGATGAAATATTGACACTAATTTCAAGCTCGATACCTTGAGCTTTCCATAACTCAGCTTGTTTGAGAGCTGTATTAATAACCCAATCACCGACCTCGATTTCAAGAGGTGTGTTATCAATAATGGGTAAAAATGATAAGGGCGGAATTAGCCCTTTTTCAGGGTGAATCCAACGTATTAAAGCTTCAGCGCCAAAGACATAGCCTGTTTTCATATTTACTTTGGGTTGGTAATATAGGCAAAACTCGTTATTTGCTAATGCAAGTCTAATTTCTTCTAATCTAGCGAGTTGGGTAATTATTTTTTTATCTTCACCTGGATTAAAGAATCGGTAATTATTTTTACCTGCTAGCTTTGCTTGGTACATAGCTTGATCTGCATGGCGAATTAAGGTGTCGATATCACCGTCGTCATTTGGGTAAATGGTGGTGCCGCTGGAGGCGCTAATATGATGCGTTTCTCCTGCAATTGAATATGGTTCAGCGAGAGAACGATGAATGCGGTTGATGAGTGCTTCACATTGATCGACAGCGTTAAAATTAGCTAAAAGCAGTGCAAACTCATCGCCACCTTGACGGGAAACCGTATCTTCCTCTCTTAGAGCGAGTTTTAAACGGTTCGCTACTTCGATTAATATTTGGTCGCCAATATTATGACCATAGTTATCATTAATGGGTTTGAAATTATCTAAGTCGAGAAAACATATGGCCATTAGGCTACCGTTACGTCTACTGTGGGCAAGCGACTGCTCAAAACGGTCAGCAAATAGGGCACGATTTGGTAATTTTGTGAGCACATCGTAATGAGCCATTAATTCGAGAGATTTCTGCTGTTCTTTACTGCTAGTAATATCAGAAAATAAACCGACATAATGGTGAGGCTGGCCAGACTCATCAACTAATGAAGAAATATTTAGTAGCTCCGGATAGATCTGCCCATTTTTTTTGCGGTTCCAAACTTCACCTTGCCAATGACCATCAGTTAAAACTGATTGCCACATCTCGTTGTAAAATTGAGAATTGTGCTTGGTTGAGCTGAGAATATTAGGATTTTTACCGATAACTTCTTCACGACTATAACCTGTAATTTCAGTAAACATGGGGTTAACAGAAATGATTTTACTGAATGAATCGGTAATCATAATACCTTCACGTGCGGCATTAAAAACACGTGATGATAATAGATGTTGTTCACTCGCACGATTGTGCTGAAGCACAACAGCAGCAAGTTTCGCTACTGATTCAATTAGCTTTAATGCTTCTTCAGAAGGTGAAGTGGGCTGACGGTGATAGATGGCGAAGCTACCTAATAATATATTATTAGTGCCGATAATAGGCTCAGACCAGCATGCACCCAAGTTGGCCTTTGCTGCCAGATCTTTATAGTTTTCCCAGAAAGGGTGAGTTTGAATATCCTCGACAATAACTCGTGTTCTGCTAAATGCCGCGGTACCGCAACTACCTACGCCGACACCTATTTCGACACCATTAATAGCCTCATTATAAAACGCTGGCAAATGAGGCGCAGCACCATGTATTAGATGTTTTCCTTCACTATCTAATAGTAAAATACTACATAATTCTGCAGTATCCGTGCGTTCTATTCCAAGTACAATTGATTCTAAAAGCGTGGCAAGAGGTTTGCCTTGAACGAGCTGTTCCAGTACCTCATTACGTGAATTTAACGCTAAAGTTTGCTGTTCGACAATATCTTTCAATCGATTAGTTAAATGTCTAAATACCAGTAACATCAGTAGTTCGAAGATTAAAAATACTGCGATTGCATAATAAACATTAATTTTGAGGTCGTTGTTTAATAGGCGGTAGCGTTCTGAGATATCTTGCCAGATGACAACTTGGCCAACATCCGTTTCGTTAGATTGCTCACTGGCTACATAGTCGCTTAGTGGCTTTGTTGCATAAAGATAGCTGTGATCATTGAGTGACCGTATTTCGACATCTATTACAGTATCTTGATGATTTATCTGCTGATGATCTGCGTTGATGCGTATTAGTGATTTTATCTGGTCACTGGTGGTTGCTTTTATGATTAAACCATTTATTGCCGGTGTATTGTTTTCTTGCTGAGAAACATCTAACAAGATGGCAGCATTAACATCAAATTTTGAGCTAATCGTGTTGAAAGCGGAAGTAAAAATATCACTCTTTTCGGTAGTAGCCAGTTGACGGTCGCCTATCTTTTCTGGGAATGAGTGTATTTGAAAGGCAATATCAAGAGCAGAAAAATAGTCTTGGGCAAGTTTATATTCTTCTTGATGTAAATTATGTTTGGCTTGCGTATAACTAAGCATAACAAAAACACCATCAATTATTATCAGTATGAGACTTAAGATAATGAAAAGACGGTGTTTATGAATAAAGCTCACGTTAGATCTATCTATGGATATTCAACAAGAATTTCTTTCTTGGGTGACTGTTGTTCAACATAATCAAGTGCTGCTAGAATAGCTTTTTCATTATTGGGATTAATGTGGTCAGGTAAGAAATATATACTGATGCCATGAGCACTTAACTCTGCTAATTGTTCCGGCGATAGCAAATCAACATTTATCCATAAGTCTGCCTTGTCTTGTAAAATATCATTTTTTGCTTCGGCAAAACCTTCTTGAGTAAAGATAAGATAGATCATAATTATTTTTCCATAGCTAAATAGGCTTTTTCAGAGATGTCAGACCAAGCATCATCTTTTTTTCGAAATGTTTCATAGGCATCATATACGCGTTTGAACTTTGGATCATTAGCGGCTTCTTCTGCGAGTGTTTCATCGGTCAGTGTTTTCAGGGTTGCTAATACATCATCAGGGAAGCGATGAAGTTGAACGCCTGGCCGATCCTTTAATTCTTGCAATGCAGAAAGATTTTTTTGTTCCATCTCTGAAAAAAGCTGTAAATTTTCTGCCATTGCAGCATTGCTAATAATAGCTTGTAAATCAGCGGGTAATGAGTCCCACGCTCTCTCATTAATCGTTAGCTCTAGCACTGAACCAGGCTCATGCCAGCCAGGATAATAGTAATGTTGGGCGGCACGATACAAACCTAAACGTTGATCATGAAAAGGACCAATCCACTCAGTGGCATCAATCGTATTACGTTCTAATGCTGTATAAACTTCACTGCCAGCCAATAACACAGGATTACCGCCTGCTTTGGCGAAAACTTTACCGCCGAGGCCTGGAATTCGCATCTTTAGACCCTTGATATCAGCCAATGAGTTAATTTCTTTATTAAACCAACCGCCCATTTGCACACCGGTATTACCGAGAGGAAAGGGGATGACATGAAATGGTTTGTAGACTTCGCGCCATAGTTCCAAGCCACCGCCACTATAGAGCCAAGCGTTCATGCCGCGAGCAGTCATACCAAAAGGGACCGTCGAGAAGAATTGTGCTTCAGGTACTTTGCCCGCCCAGTAATAAGCACTGCCATGACCCATTTCAACGGTCCCTTGTGAAACGGCATCAAAGGTTTGTAATGCAGGAATGAGTTCGCCACCAGCATAGACTTTAATATTCAGACGACCATTGGACATCGCTTGGATGTTTTTTGCAAAACGCTCAGCGCCTTCCTGTAAAACGGGAAAGCCTGGTGGCCATGTAGTGACCATTTTCCAGTTGTAAGTTTTGCTCTTATCAATAGTTACAGCATTAGCATTAGCATTAGCATTAGCGGAGTCTTCTGGCCCACAAGCTGTCAGTAGTATGGCCAAAATGCCGATGAATAAAGCACGAAAGAATGAATGATGAATCATGATGTCACCTTGAATTAGACTATTTCTAAATTAGCATAAGCGAGTACTAGCCACTTGCTACCAGCATGCTTAAAGTTGACTTGGACGCGGGCGCTTTTGCCGGAACCTTCGGTATCAATAACAATGCCAGGACCAAATTTTTGATGGTGCACTGCTTGACCAGGATTAAAGCCCGTTTCATTACCTTTCTTGGTATGTTTAGGTGCAGAAAAACTTGCGTTGCCACTAGTTACTATTGCTTTGCGTGCCCGTACTTCTTCAATGCGATCCGCTGGAATTTCTTTTAAGAACCGGGATGGCATAGGCATCATGCTCTGACCATATAGGAAGCGCGATTCAGTATTTAATAGATATAACTTCTCTCTGGCTCGCGTCATACCGACATAACAAAGTCGACGCTCTTCAGCGAGTCGACTTGGATCATCACTGGTTTTTTGACCGGGGAATAAGCCTTCTTCCATGCCAACCATAAACACCACAGAAAATTCTAAACCTTTAGCTGAATGTAAGGTCATTAGTTGCACACAATCTTCCCATTGGTCAGCTTGATTTTCACCCGCCTCCAGTGCGGCATGAGATAAAAAGGCATCAAGTAATGGCATGTCTTCTGCTTCATCTGGACGTTCGAATGTACGGGTGGCATTAATCAATTCATCTAAGTTTTCAATTCGGCCTTGGCCTTTTTCTGACGTATCTTTTTCATGATGCAGTCTTAAACCGCCTTCCTCAATGACTAAGGACGTAAGCTCATGCAGTGGCAGATCTGGATCTTCAGGTGTCAGGGAATCGATGAGTGTTAAAAACCCAACTAGGGCATTACCTGCACGGGCGGTAAAAAACTTAGCATTGATTAAATCGACAGAAGCTTGCCACATGGTTTGATTGTTTTCTCGTGCATGTTGGCGTAATTGTGTCAGGGTCGCGGCGCCAATACCCCGTGTTGGTGTATTAACAACACGCTCAAAAGCGGCATCATCATTACGGTTTGCCACCAAACGTAAATAAGACAATACATCTTTAATTTCGGCACGATCAAAGAAACGTAAGCCGCCATAAACACGATAAGGCATATTAGCCTGCATTAAGGCTTCTTCAATAATGCGTGATTGAGCATTAGAACGATATAAGACAGCATTATCAGCGCGCTTACCGCCTTTA
>JBNMOT010000191.1:0-5065 GCA_051275515.1 Oleispira sp.
CATTCGTCTTCCTTTGCTTGATCCAGAAAAATTACTAGCAAAAACAGCGCACTTCGTCACTCCTTTGTTTAATCGTTGGATAGCTATGTTGTGGGTAATCGTATTGAGCACAGCTTTACTGCTTGCAACGATGCATTGGTCGGTATTAACCAGTAATATTAGTGATCGGGTATTAGCTCTTGAAAACCTTTTTTTAATGCTATTGATATACCCAGTGGTAAAAATAGTGCATGAAATGGGCCATGCTTTTGCCGTCAAAAAATGGGGAGGCGAAGTTCATGAGGTTGGTGTTGTATTTTTAGTTTTTTTCCCCGTTCCCTATGTAGATGCTTCCGCCGCGACTGCCTTTCGTAACAAATATCAACGCATGTTGGTTGGTGCTATTGGCATTTTAGTTGAAATTTTTATTGCCGCTACTGCAATGATAGTTTGGGTATTCGTTGAGCCGGGTTTGGTTCGTGCGTTAGCTTTTAATACCATGGTTATATCTGGTGTTTCGACAGTCCTTTTTAACGGTAATCCACTATTAAGGTTCGATGCCTATTATGTGTTGGCTGACTGGTTGGAAATCCCCAATCTTGCTAATCGTTCCAATACTTATGTTGGTTATTGGGTTAAAGCTCATTTAATGGGCGTAAGAGGGGGGCACTCCCCCGCGTCAAGCCGACGTGAGGCCTCCTGGTTGATGGGTTATGCAGTATCATCATATTTGTATCGCATTGTTATTATGATGACCATCGCACTGTTTATTATCACTAAGTATTTATTTGTTGGTGCGATATTAGCAATGTGGACCTTATGGATCGGATTTTTGTTGCCTTTCGCAAAGCTGGTAGTTAAGCCATTTACTGATCGTCAATTACAACAACAGAGACGCCATACCTGGAGTGTTGTTATTGGTGGTATTTCATTGTTGGTACTGGTGCTTGCTGTTATCCCTTTTCCATATGCGACTTATGTTCAAGGCGTATTAACCGCCACAGAAAAATCTCAAGTGCGTGTAGGTGCTAGTGGATTTGTTGATGTGGTATTAGTGGACAATGATAATTGGGTTGATGCGGGTCAGGATATTATTCGTTTATCTGACCCCGACTTGGATGCTGAAAAGAGGGTATTGCAAGCTCAAGTTGTTGAAGCCGAAGCGAGTTATCGCGCTTCACTTAAAAATCGAGTTGATGCTGGTATTAATCGTGAACTGTTAGATCTGCGACGTAGCGAATATCAACGAGTGCTTGATAAAGTGAGTGCATTAATTGTTTCAGCTCCCCAAAGTGGCACTTTTATTTTGCCCAGCTCGTTTAAGTTGAATGGCCGTTATCTTTCTCGTGGTGAGCTAGTTGGTAATGTCATCGATTTTGGTCAATTGCCGGTAACGGTTATGGTTGCTGAAGACGATATTAATGTGGTCCGTGAAAGTGCACAATCAGTAGAGGTGCGATTCTCCTCCCATTCACAAACTGTGTATCCTGGCTCAGTAAGCCGCATTGTACCCGCGAGTAGCAAAGAGTTAGTCAATGAAGTGTTAGCTGTAAAAGCGGGTGGACTTATTGTGACTGATCCTGAACCGTCAAAGGGAAAGTCGCAAGCTTTTAAACGTTATTTCCGCTTAGAAATTGACGTGCCTGATGCGCCCCGCGAGCGATTAAATGAAAGAGTTCATGTGTTATTTAACCATGATCCAGAACCTTTGTTATGGCGTTGGTTACGCGATGCTCGCCGTGTTCTCTTGAGACAATTAAATGTTTAAAAAATCGCACCTCGGGTTCCCTTTACGCTTACCGAGCTCGCTGTTATGGCGCCCTGAGCAAACAGTTCAAAAGCCTCGGTGTTGGTATGAGCGTTATGTGCATCAAGTTATTGGGTGGGGAAGTCGATTGCGTTGGCGAATAAAGTCACCACTCGGTGGACATATAAAAGCGACTAAATTATTAGACCATGAACTACGGGTTTTAAGTGATGATGCGTTACGCGAAGCAGTAACGCAACTGCGTCAACAGGTATTACGTCATGGTTATTGCTGGAAAACGCTAGAACGTTCCTTCGCGCTAATCCGTGAAGTCTCTGGAAGAATTTTAGGAATGCGTCACTTTGACAATCAACTACAGGGTGGTTTTGTGATGTTTATGGGCCGCGTTGCTGAAATGGCTACCGGTGAAGGAAAAACATTAACAGCTACGTTGCCCGTGGCCGCCGCTGCCTTAGCGGGTATTCCCGTACATATAATCACCGTCAATGATTATCTTGCATCTAGAGACGCTGAAGAAATGCGTCCACTATATGAATGGTTAGGATTGTCTGTTGGCTGCATTCAACAGGGGATGTCAACGGATCAGCGAAGAGCGATTTATGCCTGTGATATTACTTACTGCACCAATAAAGAATTAGTTTTTGATT
The DNA here is from genome assembly GCA_051275515.1 of Oleispira sp. Lineage (GTDB taxonomy): Bacteria > Pseudomonadota > Gammaproteobacteria > Pseudomonadales > Oceanobacteraceae > Oleispira. The sequence goes on from JBNMOT010000191.1 coordinate 2,395, forward strand.
ATCTAAAAGATCACTTGATTATTAAGCAGGCGACCCACAGCACATATCGCCATAGCGAGCGACTTAAAGGAAACCAAACTTTTGATCAACAATTAATGCTACGAGGATTGCACTTTGCCATTGTCGATGAAGCAGATAGTGTTTGCATGGATGAAGCTCGTACTCCATTGATTATTTCAGGGCAGATTCAACATAACCAAGACTATGAAACGGTTTACCTGCAAGCGATGTCGATCGCTAAAATGTTAGATCCAGACAAGGATTATGAACAAAATGATATTCAACGTTACCTTGAGCTAAGTATTACCGGTGAAAACAAAATAGATATTCTGTCTACCGATATGGGAAGTTATTGGGTTGGTCGAGTTAGACGTTATGAAATAGTACGCCAAGCCCTGTCTGCTCTGATTTTTTTCGAGAGAGATAGACATTATTTGGTCAATGATGGAAAAATTCAAATAATCGATGAACATACTGGTCGAGTCATGCCGGATCGTACTTGGGAAAAAGGTTTACATCAACTGATAGAAACGAAAGAAGACTGCGCTATCACAGCACCGCGTGAACCCTTGGCTAAAATTAGCTATCAAAAGTTTTTTCGACGTTATCATTGCCTAGCAGGCATGACGGGAACGGCTAAGGAAGTTGTTAACGAATTTTGGCAGATATATGACATTCCAGTCGTCGATATACCGACTCATCAGCGCGTATGTCGTAGGTTTTATGATGATATATTGTGCAAAACGGAAACCGATAAATTAGAGGCTATTGTGCAGTCTGTTCATCGTGAAATAACAAAAGGGCGCTCGGTATTGGTGGGAACGAGTACCGTGAGATCTTCCGAGCTTATTGCACAACGTTTAGTTATTTTAGGCGTTAACCATAGTTTACTTAATGCTAAGCAGGATGCTGAGGAAGCAAGTATTATCCTCTCAGCAGGTCAACCGGGTAATGTCACTATCGCTACAAGTATGGCGGGACGAGGCACAGATATCAAACTGCATCCAAAGGTCAAAAAAGCAGGGGGCTTACATGTTATCTTGACAGAATTACAAGATGCTTCTCGCATTGACCGACAGTTGGCAGGGCGCTGCGCACGTTTCGGTGATCCTGGTAGTGTTGAATTAATCGTTTCTATTGAAGATGAGTGGTTGCAGAGAGCCTGGTATCGTAATACTTTGAAATTTTTTAGTCACCACGCATGGGGACAGAGATTGGCCATTGACATGATGCGACGATCTCAGAAAAGGTTGGAAAAGCGATATAGTCGAGCTAGGTATCAATTATTACAAGCTGATGAATCTAAAAGTAAGTTACTTGCATTTATAACAGGTAACCTATAGTCTAAATATCACGCTATTCTCATGAAATGTATGTTGATTTCAATTGTTTATTAATAACCAAACAAAAATATTTTCATGCAGGCTATCAGCTATTTCTATCTAATCTTTAACCTTAATATAATAATAAGAGGTAAAAATGAAACGATTTACAATCTCACTGTTTCTGTCACTTGTGGCGGTTGATGGCTATGCACAGATTGATGATTCTCTGTTAAGTTGTTTATTAGAGCCTTCTAGCCAAATTCAATTAAGTGGTCAGGTATCGGGAGTGGTAAGTCAGGTTCATACTGAGCGTGGCGACAGAGTGCGCCGCAAGCAAGTATTGGTATCGTTAGAAAGTAAATTAGGTAAAGCCGCACTTAAAAGTGTACAAGCGAGAGCTGATTTTGCTTCTCGTAAACTGCAACGTAACCTGGAGTTATTGGAGCAAGGTTTGCTTTCCGATTTCGAACATGATGAATTAGTCACAGAGCAACAACTAGCCCGTTTAGAGGTGGCAGAAGCTTCAGAGCGACTCAAGCAAAGAGATATTAGAAGCCCAATTGATGGTGTTGTAGTTAAACGCTATGTTTCCATTGGTGAGTATGTGGGGACAGAGCCAGTGATGGAATTGGTCTCTCTAAACCCCCTTTATGCAGAAGTATTGATGAGATCGGATCAATATGGAGAAGTTATTGAAGGAATGCTTGTCACTGTCAGTATTATAAACCCTTCCGGCAATGGAAATAAGGAATTCATAAAAGGTAAAGTGACAGTGGTAGATAGGTTAATTGATGGTGCAAGCAGCACTTTTGGTTTTCGGGTCGAATTACCAAATCCAACTTTAGCGCTTCCAGCAGGATTAAAATGTAGTGTTAATTTTTCTGCCACAAAATAGGCGCTATTTTGATCAGGTGTTAATACATTAAGACAACATTGGTCTGATACTTGACCGTTTAATATTTTGATTAATAATTACTTTTCACAGTATCTTTGAAAGCTACCAATTTTTGCTATTTCAGTCATTAGTTCACCTGATATATTTGGAGAACCAAGTCTTATAATTAGAAATGATTGAAAAAACTGGGGTTGAAGCTTAGAAGAAAATCATTAGAAATATATTGATTATATTGTACAACGCTAAACCTTATTATTTCCTTTACGTTGACACTCACCGCTCACTTTTTCGAAACTAACACGAAGTTTGAACGTTTTATTCTAGGTTATTATTTAATTATCCTGAACGGCAAATAAGGATAACTTGGGGGATTGTTAATAACGTTAATTTTGCTCATGATAAATAGCTAAATTATTCATACCTTTTGATCTATGCAAGCGGTAAAACTTTG
>JBNMOT010000192.1:0-5042 GCA_051275515.1 Oleispira sp.
GGTATAACGATTATGGTCACAGTAATTTTGAGGAATGTCGGCAATAGAGCGAGGAAATTGCCAGTGGCTTAAAATACTCTCTCCCAGCATCGGGTGTATTTTATCGATTGCTGTATTTAATTCTTCTAATGAATAGCAGTCTTCTTTATCGGCCAGCGCAATAATAGGTAAAGCGCCAATCTTGTGTAATAAACCCGCTAAAAAAGCTTCTTCGGGAGCGAGTTTTGCTTTATCTGCTAACACATAACAGTGACAGGCAACATTTAAACTGCGCTGCCAGATTTCTCGCATTTTTATTTCAGAGGAATGATTGTTACTGTTAAAAAGTTGTCGAGTCGATAAGCTGATGGCAATGCGCGCGCAGTAGTTCATACCCAGCAAGCTAATGGCTTTCGTTAAATCTGCAACTTTTACTTCTCTGCGGACGAACGGACTGTTGGCAATACGCAGCAGCTGTGCGGTGGTCGCAGGGTCTCGTTCGATAATGTGCGCGAGGGTTAAAATATCTAAATTTGGATCATTTTCGCATTGGCGAATACGCATCGCTATTTCTGGCAATGTAGGCAGTGCTAGGGTGTCATATTCAATGGCGTTCATGATATCCGCTGCGAGAGCTTTCATTTTTTTATTAACCCCCCAGCGCGCCTTGAGTTGCTAAGACTTCTTCACTAATACCTTCCATTTCTGTAATTAAGGTTGTGGGGTCTAGCCCTAGACGTTCAAAAGAAGAAGTATTCGTCCAATCAAGATTAGTGTAAGGGTGCTCTGTACCTGCATAGCTTTGCAAGGTCGCGACTTGGACTACATCAACGTAATCCACTTTGTCGACTTTACGATCAAATAGTAGGTAGTTCTTTGATACCGCCACTAACTCTTCTGGGAAATCCCACATTTTTAATATGTAACTGCCAAGGGAAGGGTGTAATACCCTCAGTACTTTGTCGAGTGCAAACGAATCGTTTATCAATGACTCGTTATTTTCGGCAAACGCTAATATTGGCAACTTACCAATTTGGTGAATTAAGCCTGCTAAGAGGGCTTGACCTGGTTGAAGGTTTGTAAAGTGGCGAGCCAATACTTGGCTACTTGCAGCAATTTCAACACTTTTTGACCAGCAAGAGCGCATGTGCTTATCGACAACGTCACTGGTAGCTTGGAACATTTGTTCCATGGCTAGCCCCATTGCTAAATTGCTCGTGAGGTGAATGCCAAGACGAGATACTGCAGCATCAAGATCGGATATGGGACTACCGGCGCGAATTAAAGGACTATTAGCAACCTTGATCATACGCGCGCTGAGAGCAGTATCGCGGCCTAAAATAGTCGTTAGGTCAGAAATATTGGAATTCACATCTTCTGCAACTTCCCGAACTTGCAATGCAATTTCAGGCAAGGTTGGAAGTACCAATTCATCATTTTCCAGTGCTTGGATGATGTCTTGTTTTATTTGCTGAACGAGAGGGATAGTCATCGTAATTTGTTAACCTTTCATACATCCTTTTCAACAGTATAGGGTAGGTTCTGCAAGGTGAGATGAAAATCAACCGATTCTTCTAAATAGAGTGTTGTTAGTGGATTTTCACCGTGGGTTACAACCAGTAAATCCAGCGTATTGTCGGGTTCATTATGGCTACGAAGCATTAAAATGTCTGCTACAGCTTTGCCATTTTCATTAAACAGTTGTTTGGCTGATAGTTGCCCAGGTGTCAGCTGACTATTCACTGCCCCCTTGTAATAATAAAGGGCCTTTTTGGCTTTACCCAAATACTGCAAGCGAGCGATGATTTCTTGACCGGTATAGCATCCTTTACTGAAGCTAATGCCCCCCAAAAGATGCCAGTTTATATGCTGTGGAATCCATTGTTCTGTTTGATAGCTTTCAATATAACAAATGCCATCTTGAATATCGGCCTGTCGCCATGTCAGTGTTGTACACAGTTGATATTCTTGAGGGCTATGGTCACTGACGATAATAAAACTGCGGTGATCGGTCGCTGTTAACTGGTGTTTATCTTGGTTATGAACGGCTGATCCAGCTTCTGCTGTACTCCACTGCCCCAAAATTAAGTGGCTCTGTTCGCAGTTCTCTATGCTCGCTTTAAAGAACACTTTATATTTTTGCAGGTATTTTTCTAAAACAGTAGCACTGTTGCTGGGTAAGATGAGCCAATAACTGTCACCATCAAAGCTAATATTAAAGTTAGCGACGATGCGCCCTTTGGCGTTACAGCAAGCGCCGTAATGAACCGTGCTGGTCGTTATATTGGTCATGTCGCAGGTGAGCTGTCCTTGCAAAAAACGTTCGGCATCAGGACCGCTTATCTTAAGGACCGAAAATTGATTTAACCAGCAGCTCTGCACGCGACTATTTTTAGCAGTACTTTCTTTAACCGTACTATCTTTAACAGTATTATTCGTATCGTGTGTTTCTGATTGAGGAATATAATCTCCCCATTGATCAAGTTGACCTGTGCGTTCAAGTGCTGAGCGTGAAACCATGAGTGTTGTCCTAATATTACGATAATACGGCTAAAATATTGCTTTGATGCAATCCATTGCATCTTACGTGATAAATCACTCCTGTGTCTTGTCCTTGGGCTTATGTATAATGTGATGATTCAATATTGGGAGAGTCGATGTGAGTGATAATTTCGAGCATAAACGCGTAATGTGGCACTGCCGTCGTGGAATGTTAGAACTTGACGTATTGTTACTGCCTTTTTGTCGTGACATGTTTTTAACGTTAAGTGCTGAGGATCAGGTTAAGTTTGTTAATTTAATCGCGTGTGAAGATCCTGATTTGTTTGGTTGGTTTATGCAGCAAAGTGTTGCTGAGAATCCTGATCATGCTTATATGGTCGATATGATTTTGAAGGTCGGCAATACGACAATTTAGTGGTTAATCCCTTTTAACTTAATGCGTTAAAGCAGGTATCTCATGGATGAGAATCACCTTGATATTTTTCTGCAGCCGTCAAAACGGTTGATTTTTCTCAGTGTCTTCTTTGTATTAATCTGTGCTACGTTGCTGTACAGCCTACCGATACCGTATCTTTATAAACTGTTATTGTTTGCGATAATGTCTATCGGTACCTTAATTGAACTGCGCTTAAAAGTATTTCTGACGAGCTCTCGCAGTATCATTCGCTGGGGTTGTGATGGGGGGCTAGTGGATGACAGTGGTAATATCAGTGACCTATTTTGGTGGTACCAGCGTCGATCAGGCGGTGACAAAATTTATGTCACATTATCTTCAAATAGCAGAGTATGGGCTGATTGGGTCTCATTAGATTTTAGTGGCTGGCCTTGGCAGTTTGGCCAAGCGGTATTGATCGCACGAGACAGCGTTGAAGACCCAAAGGATTTTCAACGTTTGAAGCGACTGTTACGCAGTCGCTGAACATGAGTTTAAAACAAAGTGTTCAAAACAAGGTGTGCTTAAAGCTCACCGAGTTCTTTTAGGTATTTAGGCGTCAGTACCGTATCGAACGCACGGGGAAGGGCTTCTGGGTAATCCAAAGAGTAATGCAAGCCGCGGCTCTCTTTGCGCAGCAATGCTGAGCGAATAATAACATCGGCTACGTCTACTAAATTCCTCAGTTCTAGTAAGTCATTACTCACGCGATAATTACCATAAAATTCTTGGATCTCTTCACGCAACAATTTTACTCGGTGTTTGGCTCTCACTAAGCGTTTCGTCGTGCGTACAATGCCGACGTAATCCCACATAAATCTACGTAACTCATCCCAGTTGTGAGCGATAACGACGGCTTCGTCAGAATCGGTCACTTGAGTGTCATCCCAATCTGGAATGTCAGGCAATGGAGCCGCCGCAGTATGTGTGGCGATTTCTGCGGCCGCTTGGCGAGCAAAAACTAAACACTCTAAAAGTGAATTGCTGGCCAAACGATTGGCGCCATGCAACCCCGTATGGGCTGTTTCACCAATGGCATATAAGCCAGGAATGTCGGTACGACCATCGATGTCGGTAACAACACCGCCGCAGGTATAATGAGCAGCCGGGACAATAGGAATGGGGTTTTTAGTAATGTCGATGCCCAGTTCTAAACAGCGCTCATAGATAGTCGGGAAATGAGCGATAACAAAATCTTTATCTTTATGGCTGATATCAAGATAAAGGCAATCTGCGCCTAACCGTTTCATTTCGTGGTCAATAGCCCGTGCCACAATGTCACGAGGCGCGAGTTCGCCACGCTTATCAAACTTGTGCATAAATCGCTTGCCATTGGGCAGCAATAAATGGCCACCTTCGCCTCGTACGGCTTCGGTAATCAAAAAAGATTTGGCTTCTGGATGATATAAGCAGGTTGGATGGAATTGATTAAATTCCATGTTCGCAACGCGACAGCCTGCACGCCATGCCATGGCTATGCCGTCGCCAGAAGCGCCATCGGGATTACTGGTATATAAGTACGCTTTACTCGCACCGCCAGTAGCTAATACGACTGAGCTGGCGGTAATGACTTCGACTTCGCCGGTGGCTTTATTTAAAAAATATGCCCCAAAGCAACCTTGTTCTTTCTTGCCTAGTTTTTCGCCGGTAATCAGATCAACGGCAATATAATCGGTTAATAGATGTATATTTTTTTTGGCTTTGGCGGCTTTTAATAGGGTATTAGAGATGGCGACGCCCGTTGCGTCTGCCGCATGAATGATGCGACGCACACTGTGCCCACCTTCTCGGGTCAGATGGTAATTTTCGCCATTCTCACCTTGATCAAAAGGTACGCCAAGTTCAATCAGCCATTGAATGGCTGCAGTGCTGTGTTGAATGGTATGACGCACACTGGGTTCGTGGCAAAGGCCTGCACCGGCGATGAGTGTATCGCTGACATGCGCTTCGATGGTATCTTCTTGATCAAGCACAGCCGCAACACCGCCTTGAGCCCAGCGCGTTGAGCCAGCATCTAAGCTATCTTTGCTGACAATCGCAGCGCTTAAATGGTCAGGCAGAGATAAACCTAAGGTTAATCCGGCAGCACCGCTGCCGATGATTAAAACATCAAATGTATGCTTACGAC
>JBNMOT010000193.1:0-4917 GCA_051275515.1 Oleispira sp.
CTTTATGTGCGTCTACTGACCTACGTTAAGCCTTTTTTAGGTTCTTTTCTTATCGCGATCATTGGCTTTATCCTTTATGCCTCAGCTGCACCTGGGCTTTCTTGGATGATGGGTCAAATTACTAACGTGTTAGTGAACCCTAAACCTGAGGATGCTCATTTTATCGTCTTCACTTTAATCGCTGTTTTTGCTTACCGAGGTTTGGGTACTTTTTTAGGTAAGTATTTTATTGCTCGTGTAGGTCGGGGTGTTGTTCATAGTTTACGAACGGTTTTGTTTAATCACATGCTCACTTTACCGAGCAATTATTATGACGGTGAATCAACAGGTCGTTTGATTTCAAGAGTGATTTTTGATGTTGACCAGGTAACCGGTGCTGCCACAAAGGCATTAACAACCCTTATTCAAGATGGATTGACCGTTATTTTCTTAATGGGTTATTTGATCTACTTGGATTGGACGTTAACGCTTATTTTCCTAGCGTTAGCTCCCGTTATTGGCGGTCTAGTGACGTTTGCGAGTAAGTTTTTTCGCAAGTACAGCAAGCGAATTCAGCAGTCCGTTGGTAATGTAACTCAAGTTACTAATGAAGCCATCAATGCCTATAAAGAAGTACGTACGTTTGGTGGTCAAGATTTTGAAAGTGCTCGCTTTGATAAAGCCAGTGAAGACAATCGCAAGCAAGCGTTAAAATTTGCATTAACTAACGCCATCAATGTTCCTTTAAACCAGCAGATTATTGCACTGGGATTAGGTTTCATGGTGTATCTTATGTTTGAACGAGTGCTGAATCAGACTATGGGTGCGGGTGAGTTTATGACATTCATTACTGCCGCATCGTTAATTGCTAAGCCATTGCGTTCTTTAACCGATATTAATTCTGTTGTGCAGAAAGGTTTGGTCGGTGCTGAATCGATTTTTACCGTACTTGATAGTGTAAGCGAGATTGATGAAGGCAAGCTTGAGCTGGATCGCGCTCAGGGAAATGTGAGCATCGAGAACTTAAGCTTTAAGTATCCAACGTCTGAAGGCTGGATCTTGAAGTCGTTGAACGCTAGCGCTGAGAAGGGAAAAACGTATGCATTAGTGGGCCGTTCAGGCAGTGGTAAAACAACGCTGATGAGTTTATTACCTCGATTCTACCAAGCCCAGCAGGGGCATATTTTACTGGATGGCCATAAACTTGATGAGTTCTCGTTAGCGAGTTTACGCCGAAATGTTTCAATCGTTAGTCAGCAAGTTACCTTGTTTAATGCGTCGGTATTAGAAAATATTGCTTATGGAGAGTTGAGAAATAAAACCCGAGAGGAAATTATTAAAGCCGCTAAGGCTGCACATGCGGATGAATTTATCGTTCAGATGGTCGATGGATACGATACGCTTATCGGTGATAACGGTGTCTTACTCTCTGGGGGTCAGCGACAGCGTATTGCAATCGCGAGGGCTATTTTGAAAGATTCCCCTGTGCTGATTCTCGACGAAGCAACTTCTGCTTTAGATACTGAATCTGAGCGCCACATTCAAAGTGCGATGGAAGAAGTTATGAAAGGCCGTACAACGTTCGTTATTGCTCACCGTCTAAGTACTATTGAAAGCGCTGATCAAATTTGGGTAATGGAAAAAGGCGAAATTATTGAACGTGGCAGTCATTCTGAGTTGTTAATCAGCAAGGGTGCTTACGCAAACTTGCATACGATGCAATTTAATGAAGAATAGTGTGTTCGCTCTTGTTGCTGCTCGCATAGAGAAGAGTTGGTATGAGGACAAGTGGTGGAATATTTGGCTTCTTCCTCTGTCGGCTTTATTTTTTGTTTTAAGTCATCTTCGCCGCTTGTGGTTAAAGCATGCTTTGACCCCCGTAAAATTTTCAAAGTTTCCTATTGTCGTTATTGGCAATATTAATATAGGTGGCACGGGTAAGACGCCTTTAGCCTGTTTTTTAGTCGATGCATTGGCACAAAAGGGGGTGAAGGTTGGTATTATCAGCCGAGGTTATGGCAGTGCTGCGCCTTATTACCCTTTTGCTTTAGCAAGAAATGAAGAGGCCGCGATTGTCGGTGATGAGCCCAAGTTATTGCGCGATCGCCTAAATTGTCCCGTGGTTATTGGTCCCGATAGAAATGCGGGAATTAAGTTATTATCTCAATGCAATATCGATTTAATACTTTCCGATGATGGTTTGCAGCATTATAAAATGCATCGTGATTATGAAATTGTCGTATTAGACCAGAGTCGAAAGTTAGGTAATGGTTGGCTATTACCTGCGGGACCCTTACGAGAAGGTGCTTGGCGATTAAAACAAGTGGATGCGGTTATTTATAATGGCCCCAGTGCTTTAGCGGGTAGCGCCTCGATGCAAATTGCCCCCTCTGCATGGGTGAATGCAAAAACCTTAGAACGAAAAGAGCTCGGGTTTTTCTTCAATAAAAATGTGCACGCGGTGGTGGGTATTGGTAATCCGCAGCGGTTTTTTAACACCTTAGACGAACTGAATGTTAATTATAAAAAACATGTTTTTTCTGATCATCATGGCTTTATTGCATCAGACTTGAATGTGTTAGAGAATTCTTCTGAACAGTTAGTGATGACTGAAAAAGATTGGGTAAAATGTGTGAGCTTTGCAACAGAATCTATGTGGTATTTAGAAGTTAATGCGCAGCTAGATTCTCAATTTGAAAAAAAATTAATAAATGATCTTGTCGAGTTAAGTAATACTGCAAGTTCGTAACATAAATATTGATAAATAATTAAGGAATTGTAATGGATAAGCAATTAGCCGCTATGTTAGTTTGCCCAAACTGTAAGGGTCAATTAAAGCTTGATAAAGAGGCACAAGAACTAGTGTGTACGTTTGATGGTTTGGCATATCCTATTCGCGACGGTGTGCCGGTCATGCTTGAGCAAGAAGCACGTAAAATGGGCGAAGAAGAAAAGTTAGATAAAGCAACTCGCTAATGATTAAAGTTTTATTTGTTTGTCTTGGCAATATCTGTCGATCGCCAACGGCTCATGGTGTACTTGAACGTAAGTTGGCTATGGCTGGACTTGCTGATGTTGTTGAGGTCGATAGTGCAGGTACTGCTGCGTGGCATGTCGGTAAGCAACCCGATGTACGTTCTCAGCAAGCGGCTAAAAAACGTGATTATGACCTATCTCATATACGTGCACGACAAGCCATTGCCGATGACTTTTTAGAATTTGATTATGTGTTGGCAATGGATAATCAAAATCTAGAAAACTTAATGGCAATAATTCCTGCGGGTAATGTTAAAACCCCACCTGTGCTTTTTTTAGCGTCATTTTTACAATCTCCTGCAGAAGTCCCTGATCCTTATTATGGTGGAGAGGGTGGGTTCGAGGCGGTGCTGGATATGATTGAAAATGCATGTGATCAATTGATCTTAGACATTCGATCAAAAATATAATGCAGATTTTAACTCAATTTAATCTTTCAAGTTTCAATACATTGTCTTTGCCTGGCGATGCACAATATTTTTCTAACTTCTCATCTATTTCACAATTATTGTCTTTGTTACGCCAAGCAAATGCCCGTGATCTTAATATTAAGGTGCTGGGTGGGGGCAGTAATATTATTTTACAGCCTCAAGTAACGGGGTTAGTCATTAAAAGTGCGATGCAGCGCATCGAAAAATTATCGGAAGATAATGATTCTGTGACCTATGCCGTGGATGCAGGTTTGAATTGGCATCAGTGGGTTTTAAAATCGATTCAGTTAGGCGCTTATGGTTTAGAAAATCTAGCATTAATTCCTGGGTCGGTAGGTGCTTCACCCGTACAAAATATTGGTGCTTACGGTATAGAGGTAGGTCAGTTTATAAAAGAGATTCGTGGTATTCAGTTGTCAACGGGGCAGTGGATGTCATTTTCTGATGAACAGTGCAACTTTTCTTATCGTGATTCTGTTTTTAAACAACAATTTAAAAATGACTTTTTAATTACTCAGGTTATTTTCAGGCTCTCTAAAGTTTTTAAACCTCAAGTTTCTTATGCGCCTTTAAAGCAAATGGCTGAGCAGTGGTTAATTACTAATAGTGTCAATGATGAAAATAGAACGTTATCGGCCAAGCAAATTTCTGATTGGGTTGTCGAGGTGCGCAACAGTAAATTACCGGACCCTGTAAAGATCCCAAATGCCGGTTCTTTTTTTACTAATCCTATTATTCATAAAGCGCAGGCTGATGAGTTATTGAAACAGTATCCTATGATGCCGGTTTATCCTGTTCTCAGCAGTATCAATGATGAAGCTAAAATCGCGGCTGGTTGGTTGATTGACCAATGCGGTTGGAAAGGCAAGTCGTTGGGTTTGGCAAAAATGCATGATCAGCAAGCGTTGGTTTTAACCTTACAAGCCGGTGCGACTCAGCAGGATTTGTTGGCGATTCAGTATGCGGTTCAGGCCGATGTGATGGCGAAATTTGGTATTCAATTACAGCCAGAACCTCAGCCATTCGGTTAGGCTTCTTAATATTTAATGCAAAGGATTATTGACGCCGTCATGAATAAGCTACCCAATGCATTGATTAAAAAGGCTTAAGGTAACGGCGCTTTATAATAAATCTATAGATCTATAAATCTATAAATTAAAAGACTCCAGCTTTAATTCTTCCCCTGTTTGCCACTTAATAAACCAGCCTTTATCTCCCCAGTCTCCCAAAACATAGCGAATACGTTCTTGTCCATCGAGACTCCACGTATGAATGTCAGGTCGGTGGGTATGGCCATGAATCATGGTTGAGCAGTTTGCTGAAGTCAGGGCTTGGTTAACGGCATCTTGATTGACATCCATGATGTCGTTGCTTTTACCTTTCTGGCTTTCTTTGCTTTCGCCACGAGCTTGCTTGGCGAACTCAATTCTATCGGGAATGCTCTTGGCTAGAAATTGCGCTTGCCATTGTG
>JBNMOT010000194.1:0-4899 GCA_051275515.1 Oleispira sp.
TTTAGGTGTTTTACTTTTTGATCGTAGTCAAAAGCAATTGAAGATCACTCCAGAAGGTAATCGACTGGTAAAGCATGCCAAAGAATTGATTTTCATGTGGAAAAAAGCGAAACAGGAAGTATCATTACTAGAAGAAAAGTTTAGCGTGCTATCTATTGGCAGCATGATGTCTATATGGGATATAGCCATTCAAGAATGGCTAAATAAAATCACACGTAATATTGAAGATGTCAGCTTTTTTACGCAGACATATAGTCAAATCGAGTTAAAAAAGAGCGTTTTAAATGGTGTCACAGATATTGCTTTTACCTTTGATTCAATTATAGTTGATGGCTTAATTACTGAAAAAGTAACGTCAGTTCCATTGCATTTAGTGACATCTGATCCTAATTTAGCTGAAAATTATCAAAGTATCACGGATTTCATTATGGTCGATTATGGCGAATCGATAAATCTACAATATGTAAGAGAATATCCCGATTCACCTCCCGCCAGACATTTAATTAGTCAGCCAAGAGTTGCTTTAGGTTATATTCTATCTAATGGTGGCTGTGCGTATTTACCAAGACAGTTGGTCATGCAGCATATCAGTGAGGGCAAATTATTTTTAGTGGAAGAAGCGCCTATTTTTAATCGTGAAATTTTTGCTTTGTATTTACAAAAAAGTCACAAGAAAGCACTTATTACTAAAGCGTTATATTACTTTCCGGAAATTATATTTTTATAGGCTCCATTGATTTGAATCATCATCAATTATTATCATGGTTCGTATTGTTAGTACCTATAAAAGTATTGTCCGATAAAAAAACCAATATAACTGGCCAGTCAACGTAGGTGTCTAGCTGAGACCCTTGTACTTGTTTAAAGCCCGCTTAGAGTCATTCTTGAGAAATTCGCCTAAACTTGACCTAATAGCCGCTCTATATCAATAGCGACAATAGCTCAAAATTATTAATTTAAAACTTTGTGCCATTAACGGACATGAGGCGGCTGAAAAATTAATATTAAGTAGACTAAAAAATATCGAGATTCAGTAATAACCGAGTTAGCCCAAGATCTAGATGAGGTGATCTATGCGCTAAAGCATAATGCTCATTACCTTCCCAAGCGCTACCTTTTAGTAAGGCGACTTCTTGAATTCCTAATGGCTGGATATGTTGCTGCTCATGAAAAACACCCGACTCTTTATCGGTTTTACCCTTAGCCCCTAAGCCACGACTGTTACGATCTAAATTACTTTCTTGCAACCATTCGGTTCTAGGCCCTCCGAATGTTACGACCAAGCGACAAGCAATTTGTCTGTATGAAACCTGGGACACATGGCAGTAATGAGCGGTGTGATTCGCAGCCAGGGTATCGCTATCAAATAGACATGCAAACATATCAATCAGTAAGAATGCCTCGTCCTGAAACTTTTTTTATGCTCCAACTCTGGTAATTCGCGACTTAAATTATTCATTGCATTGTTGACAGACATTATGCTCTGAATTGCATGAGTAGGATGTTCACTCATCCACTCGAGGCATAGTTTTCTATGGCTGTATTGATCTCACGCGGCCAAACAACAATATTTACCTCATCATTATAAATATCTGTTAAAGCAGACACCTCGCAACCTTTAGCGGCATCGGGTAACCCTATATTAGGTGTGACTGCCTGAGCTGAATTAAGCGACACTTTCCTCTGAGAAAATGGATCTAAGAGAGTTATCCAAAATGATTTTCCTTGCAGCCACTCCTCTTCGGTTAATAAGCCGTTATCAAGAGCCTGTGTTATTTTCAATTCGTCTATACCTTGGCCGATAAACACTAGCTCTTGAGGCATATCACCAAAAGGTTCTTCCCAACTTTTATGAATTATGTAATAGATTCGCTAAAAATATATTACGAATACTTTCATCAACTCTATATCAGGTGTATTTAGACCACGGCCTGATAAATGCCCCAATACAAGCAATAAATTTTTATCCTCACTCACTAATAGTAAGTTTACTTCACCATTTATTCCGAAGGACTAGCCCTATTGAAACCCCCGTCAAGATCGAATTTACTCATAAATGATTTGAAATTAGCTTTATATGTATCCCTGTATATCTCACACAAGAGCTTCAAAATTAATCCAATAGGGTTGGCAAGATCGTAGCCACCGCTAGCCATTAGTGAGACTAAAAACATCTAAGTTAAATTTTTTTGGCTTTTTTTAAAAACTGTCATATTCTCGTAACACTTTCGAATATATAATAAAGACCTAGACAAATGAATCATACGAAATGTATAGTGTTTCTAACGAAGCATGATTTTAATATAATAAAAATAGTCGAGTTTACTCAACATCATGGCTTTATCACGTCGACAGCAACAAATCATAGACAAGCTCGACTTTACGAGTGGCGTGCTTTCCAGTGCGGAAATCACCTCTATGTTTAATGTATCTGTTCAAACTATTAGGAAAGACCTTAACGAATTAAGCGAGCTTGGATTCGTTCGTCGGGTGCATGGCGGTATCAGCCTTCCGGGCAATAATCACAATATTTCGTTCAGTAATCGCACGGTCATGGGGCTCGCTGCGAAACAGAATATTGCACGCAAGGTTGTAACCTTGCTGCCAGAAAATAGCAGTGTGTTTATAGGAATCGGCACCACGCCTCAGCAGGTAGCACTGGCCTTGCTCGATCACCCGGGTTTAACTGTGGTGACCAACAATATTAACGTTGCACTGACGCTAAGTAACAGCCCAAACATTGAAACTTATCTAGCGGGGGGGCTCGTACGACCCGGTGATCAGGATACGATGGGACCGGAAACCACTGCATTTTTTAGTAAATTTAATATTCAATACGGTGTGTTTGGTGTAGGAGGCTTGAGCCAGAAGGGACAGCTGCTTGACTTCTCTCCGGAGGAAGCCAGCGTTTCCCAGACGATTATGGAAAACAGCGAGACGCGAATATTGGTTGCCGATCACAGCAAGATCAATCGCTATGCACCCGTAGTTACCGGCACCCTGAAGGATATCGATATTTTAGTAATGGATTCTGTATCAGAATCTTTTAGGCAGTCTTGTATGGCGTTTGAATCAGAAATCATTGAAGTTGGATCTACCTCGGAATTGTTATCATGTTAAAAGTTGATGGAATATCGCGCAGTTATGGCGACTTAAAGGTTGTCGACAAACTCAGTTTTACTGTCAACGAAGGTGAGTTCGTCGCTTTACTTGGCCCTTCGGGCTGCGGTAAATCGACATCGCTGAAAATGATCGCCGGGCTAGAAGCTCCCGACGAGGGGAGCATTGAGCTTGACGGCAGAGATATTACCCATCTTTCACCGGGTGAACGTAAACTGGCGATGGTATTTCAATCCTACGCACTCTTTCCGCACTTAAAAGTTGAAGAAAATATTCTGTTTGGCTTGCAGGCCAGAAAGGTCCCCAAAGACGAGCAAAAAAGGCGCCTAGACTCAGTTGTCGAACTAGTCGGCCTAGGCGATCACTTACAAAAAAAACCAGGACAACTTTCTGGTGGTCAGTGTCAGCGTGTTGCTTTGGCGCGCGCTATTGTTGCGCAAGCCAAGCTCTGTTTGATGGACGAGCCGCTATCAAACCTCGATGCCAAGCTACGTAACGAAATGCGCGGCGAAATTAGAGCACTACAACAACGTCTTGGTATGTCAGTGATCTATGTCACCCACGATCAGGTTGAAGCAATGAGTATGGCGGACAGAATCGTTTTGATGAATGACGGCAAAGTCGAGCAAATCGACGTACCTGAAGCGCTATACAGCAAACCCAAGACAATTTTCACCGCTCAGTTCATCGGCAGTCCTCCGATGAATATTATTGGGTCAGGTGATGACCGTCGGGGTATACGCCCCGAGCATATCGAGATTTCAGAGCAGGGTATGCCGGCCAGTGTTGTGAGTTGTGATTACCACGGTGCCGATACAATCGTGCTCGCCGATGTGGGTGGGCAGGGAGAAGACCAGAAGTTAATTAAAATACGTTATCCGGGACACGCCATTTTTTCAACCGAGCAGCAACTAGCCGTTCGTTGGGCGCCAGAAAACGAACACAGATTTTAAGTAAATTACAGAAGTTTTTTAAAGTTTAAATAATCTATAACCAATAAAATAAAGTGAGGAATAATACGATGAAAATACTATCTAAATGCCTGACGACTGTCGGTATTACCTCAATCCTTGGATTGAGTAGTGCTGTCAGTGCCGCCACCGATTTAACGATGTACTACCCGGTTGCAGTGGGCGGTTCGCTGACTAAAGTTGTTGATGGCATGGTAGACCAGTTTGAAGCCGAAAACCCTGATATTAATGTTAAGGCAATCTACGCCGGCAATTACAACGACGCACGTGTAAAAGCACTAGCGGCGCTTCAGAGCGGATCACCTGCTCAGTTATCAGTCATGTTCTCGATTGATATTCACGAGCTGCGTAATCTCGATGCCATTGTTGCCTTCGATGATATCGTTAGCACTGATGAAGAGCGCAAGTGGTTAAATAGTTTTTACCCAGCATTAATGCAAAATGGTAAAGCTGATGGAAAGACTTGGGGCGTACCTTTTCAGCGCTCGACTATCGTTATGTATTACAACAAAGATATGTTTCGTGCCGCAGGCCTTGATCCTGAAAAGCCACCTACAAGCTGGGAAGAATTCGCCAGTATGGGTAGGAAGCTTACCAAAAAAGATAGCAATGGAACGGTTCAGCAATGGGGTGCGATGATTCCATCAACCGGTTATCCTTATTGGATGTTTGGTGCCTTGGCCAAGCAAAACAGCGAAGTGTTGATGAATCAGGAAGGCACGGAAACTTACTTTGATAAACCTGGTGTTATTGCTGCTTTAGAGTATTGGCAGGACTTAGGTAATAAGCACGCCATCATGCCTAAAGG
>JBNMOT010000195.1:0-4742 GCA_051275515.1 Oleispira sp.
GAGGTCCGGAAGAAGCCAATGCGATTAAACTATTGCCTGCTTTGATATTCTCGCCATTGATGACACGGTCTTTTTCTACGATGCCGACACAAAAGCCTGCCAGGTCAAAATCACCTTCAGAATAAATACCCGGCATTTCGGCTGTCTCCCCACCAATCAAGGCGCAACCCGCCAGACGGCAACCATCAGCGATACCGGTGATGACTTGTTCCGCAACGTCAAGAGATAGCTTTCCAGTGGCGTAGTAGTCAAGGAAGAATAATGCCTCGGCGCCAAGTACGGCAATGTCGTTTGCGCACATGGCGACCAGGTCGATACCAATGGTCTGATACTTTTCAAGCTCGATGGCGAGTTTAAGCTTGGTGCCGACACCATCAGTGCCGGATACTAAAAGTGGATGACTGTAACGATCAAGTGGCAGTTCGAATAAGCCGCCAAAGCCGCCAATACTGCCAACGCAGCCTTTTCGGTAGGTTGATTTAATCGCTGGCTTAATGCGTTCTACCAGTTCGTTACCGGCGTCAATATTGACTCCCGAGTCACGATAGCTGAGGGATATTTCAGAATTCATGGTTTCTTGTTCAGGAAATATTTGGGGTGTGTTATTTTACACGCCTTGAAAATAAATGTCCGAGTTATGCTCGAGAGAAAGCATGAAAGTTAAATTTTTTTCGCTGTTATTAGTATTGTTGATTTTGTCGCCATTTCAATCCGTTAAAGCCGTGGTAATGGATGAGCTGTATACGGTCGCATTTCCAGTGTCTGATCAGACCACTGATTTACGACTTGAGGTTTTTGAGGCGGCATTTGGGTTAGTGCTAACCAAGGTTAGCGGCTCGGATGAGGCCCAAAAAAATCCAGCTATCATGAGGTTAGCAAAAAATAGTTCGCGTTACGTCAAACAATTTAGCTATGAAGATCGACTAGGCCTTGATGCTGAAGGAGGTGCGATACAATTATTATATTTGAAGGTTAATTTTGACCAGCAACTGATAGAACGATTGTTACGCAAACATAATTTACCAGTTTGGGGGCGAGAGCGCCCCAGTAGTTTGATCGTCATCAATAGTCAAGTCGGCGATGTCATTCAGATAGTAACAAACGATAGTGCGCCTAAAGTAGTCGAGCTATTATATGCCGCAGCATTAAAAATGGGCGTGCCTACGCTGTTACCATTAATGGATTTGGAAGATATTGGCCTGATAGATGTTTCTGACGTTACGTTGCGTCACTTTGAAGTCATTAATGACATGGCGACAAGATATGGGCCTGATGCCGTTGTTGTGGGTGAAATAGTCGAGCTGGATTCGGACAATTGGCAGGGAGATTGGGAAGTTCGATTTGCAGATCAAATTTTCAAATGGCAATACAAAGCGGCTACCCAAGATGCCGTTATAGATGAATTAATTGCTCATCTTGCGAGTGTTCTGGCTCTTGAATATGCGTTGGAATATCATCAAAGTAATGAACAGGAGTTGCTGCTAAAGGTTTCATCCATGCTGGATATTGATCATTTGATATCGGTACGAAAATATCTTGGGTCTCTCAATGTGGTGGAGTCAGTGCGAGTAGCATTTATTTCTAAAGAAGAAGTTACTTTTTATTTAAAGCTAAGAAACAGTGCCGAAGACCTACAAAGGCTAATCGACATAGGCAATGTATTGGAGCAGCAGAGTTTACCGCAGGTCAATTTGCAGTCAAATGGTGATGTTGTGATCAGCTATGATTTTATAGGGCGAGGGATATCCAATTAACGCGGTGCAAATTGCGCTTCCACTCACATTTGATAAGCAGTTCAGCTTTGACAACTTCTTGTCTGAACAGGCTGAGTTTTTTACCGGTAGCCTTAAATCTTCGATCGATCAAGTTGGTGAATCGCTGATTGGGGTATGGGGTGGCCGTGATAGTGGGAAAACGCATCTTATCAATGCGGTAGCTCACTATGCTCGGCAGCAATCCAGTCGGTTTCAGCTTTATGACGGTTTGCAATTAATGGCGTGTGACCCAGTAATGTTTGATGACTTTGCCAATAGCGAAATACTTTTAGTCGACAATCTGGATGCGATTTGTGGACATCGACAATGGGAGCAGAAATTTTATCAATTGATTAATGCCTGTAAGCAGGGTGAGATGACTCTGCTGTTTACGGCCTCAGTTAACCCACAGTTTCTCAGCTGCACATTGCCCGATTTTCAATCCCGATTGAGTTGGGGGTTACTGCTCCAGCTGCCGACAGTGGTTGATAGAGATATTGGGCAGATTCTAAAATTTCGGGCAGAATTGCTCGGGATTGAATTATCCAAGGAGGTGATCACCTATTTACTGACTCATTATCCTCGACACTTGTCTGCGCAAATGAAAATTTTGCGGCTGCTGGACGAAATGTCATTGTCGGCAAAAAAAAGAGTGACGGTTCCTTTTATTAAACAAGTGTTAGGTGATTATAGAGATTAAGTCGCCTGGCTCTGTTGTTTGATCATTGCCAAGTACCGAGCGTAATAAATACAAGATAAAAACAACAAGGTACTGAACACTGACGTAAGCAGGGCATAAGTATTCAATTCAGGGTTCAAAAATAATTCACTAATGCCAATGCAGAAATAAAACAGGGTTAGAAATCCTGTCCAGCGGTAAGTGTAAAGCGTATCTAACCAGAAGCCTTTAAGGGGTAGAAACAAGAGTAAAGTGACGAAAAATATCCAATACAAGTTTATTGAGTCGTCTTTAATTAAAAACAGGCTAGCCTGGGTCAACAGCAAGCCTGGCAGGCAAATCAAGCAAATCAGTTTTAGTGGATGTGGCATATTTATTTTAGGTGTTATCAGAGTTAAGCTGAACGGAAAGAGTCGCTATGCGTTTGCCTAGCGCCTGGCAGGCCGCGATTTCATCTTGACTGAGTGGCTTGCCCTGTTGTGTTGCAACATGACTCGCACCGTAGGGTGTTCCACCAGTGATCGTTTGGTGAATCGAGTTTTCGGAGTAGGGGATGCCACTAATAAGCATGCCATGGTGTAATAATGGTAGCATCATACTCAATAAAACACTTTCCTGTCCGCCGTGCATGCTAGAAGTAGAAGTAAACACACCAGCCGGTTTTCCAATTAAAGCGCCAGAAAGCCAAATCGAACTAGTTTGGTCTAAAAAGTATTTTAAAGGGGCAGCCATATTGCCAAAATAACCTGGGCTACCAATAATAAGCCCCTGACAAGACTCTAAATCATCAAGCTCCACATGAGGTGCGCCGCTTGAAGGAACCGAGGGAGTTGACTGTTCTGTGGTAAAAGAAACCGATGGAAGGCAGCGTACAATCGCCTCACACGATGTATTTGAATCAACGCCCATGCTTATCTGGTGAGCCATTAAATCAGTTGAGCCATGTTGGCTATAATAAAGGATGAGTATTTTATTCAATGTTTATGACTATGGTTGAAAAGTTGAGGATCACAATTCAAGTTTACACTGATTAACTGGAGATGATATCCAACACCTTAATAGGCGGCCTGCCAATGATAGCTTTGCTTCCGTATATGACGATAGGGCGCTGCAACAACGAAGGGTGCCTGGCAATCGTTTCAATAATTTCTTCGTCACTCATTGATTCTGCTTGATACCCTCCCTCTACAAAAACTTTTTCCGTCGTACGTAACAAATCTATGGGCGCCACACCCAGTTTTTTTACTATTTGTCTAATGTCACTTTGAGATGGCGGCATGTCGAGATATTCGATGATCTGAGGTTGAATCTTAAATTGCTCTAGTATTTGTAACGCTTCTCTAGACTTACTGCAACTTGGGTTATGGTAGATTGTTAATGGTTCACTAGTCATAAGAAGGTGTTTAATGTCGAAGATAGAGCGGCATGTTTTACAATACTAAAAGCACCTTTGCAAGATATCAACCCGCAAGTTAATATGAGGCGCTAGATTGATTTTTTGAGAGCGGATTAAGTATAAAAGAACATTAATTCATATATAAAGGCTTGCTCTGCTTATTTGTTCAAGGTAACCTTCTTCACTAAGTGGGCACCCCAAATTAACAATAACTTACCTCAATCGATACGGTTCTCGGAGAATTGAACAGATGAATGCAAAAGAATTATTAAAAATTACTGTTGTTGCAGTATTTACTACAGGATTTGCCGTTGGTTGCGCCAGTGGTGGAAGCGAGTCAACAGTTGAGCCAGAAGTAGTGGCTGAGCAATGTGAAGGCGCAAGCCCAGAAGCGAAGAATGCAATCTATGCCGCTAAACTAAAAAATGCACGTGCTAAAAATCTAGGTTTTGATTCTGCAGCGAATGATAAGTTGATCGAAGCGGCTGAGGAAGCGGCAGCAGACTGTAAAAACGTTCGCGCTATTAGCTTGGCCGAGAGAGCTGAAAATGAAGCTGACAAATATATTGCAAAGTACCATGCTGATCAAGCAGCTGTGCCTGTAGCAGAAGTGTCGTCACTAGGTAGTTATTTGGTGGAAAGCGGTGATAACCTCTGGAGTATTGCTGGGCAAGATTCTGTCTACGGTAACCCTTACCAGTGGCCTTTGATTTATAAAGACAATCTGGGTCAAATTAAAGATGCGGACTTAATTTTTCCTGGTCAGACATTCAATATCCCTAAAGCTAAGGCTGGCGAAAGTGCTGCTGCAATTGCACATGCTAAGAATCGTGGCGCATGGACACTAGGTGAAACTGAATCATCAGATTTGGATTACCTTGCTCAGTAAGAACGACCAAGTAGTTATGTTAAA
>JBNMOT010000196.1:0-4570 GCA_051275515.1 Oleispira sp.
GTGGTCACTCAATTCATAATGATACAATACCATCATCACATGAGTGCCCACACAAATTACCTAATCAATTATTGAAGATCTTTTTCATCGGGGAACACCCGATAATTCACTAAATTTGAAGCAATATTGCTGCTTCGTAGAAGCTGATTTTGTCAGCCTGTTTCTTTAGCGAGGCGCGCATTATAAGTGCTTTCTTGCTCCCGTCAACTCAAATTTAAATTAAATTCAGATTTGACAGGCTTGTACAACTCACAAGTTGACCTTATAGCCTAACCTTGTCTGTCCAGCTACTTACTAGCGAGGCGCGCATTATAGGCAGTTCGCTTTATGCGTCAAGCCTAATTCAGCGCTTTTAGATATTAATTATTGCATAATAACTTTGAGCGCTTACAGACCACTCAATAAGCTTTAACTACTTCACCGAAATACGAGCAAACTTACGCTTACCTACTTGAGCTACCACAATAACATCTGCCTCCACTTTCATAGCCTTATCTTCAACTTTAATACCATCCAGTTTTACAGCGCCCTGCTGGATCATCCGAAAGCTGTCTGATGTGCTAGCCGTCAAACCTGCCTGCTTCAACATAGCGGCAACTCCTATCGCACCACCTTCTATTGTAATCTCTGGCATGTCATCTGGCGTTGCACCTTTAGAAAAACGTGCAATAAAGTCCTCACGGGCCTTCGTTGCGGATACCGCATCGTGAAACCTGGCAATTATTTCTTCGGCCAATAAAAACTTGACATCCCTAGGATTTTTACCTTTTTTGATATCTTGCTTAAAACCATCCACTTCTAGCATTGGCCTAAAACTCAGAAGCTCGAAATAACGCCACATTAAATCATCACTAATAGACATAAGCTTTCCAAACATGTCATTTGGTGAGTCATTAACACCTATATAATTCTTCAGGGATTTAGACATTTTTTGAACACCATCTAAGCCTTCCAGTATTGGCATTGTTAATGTAATTTGAGGCTCAAATCCGTCTAAACGCTGAAGCTCTCGACCTACTAGTAAGTTAAACTTTTGGTCAGTCCCACCTAACTCAACATCGGCCTTCATCGCAACCGAGTCGTAACCCTGCACTAGTGGGTATAAAAATTCATGGATTGAGATGGGCTGGTTACCCTTAAATCGTTTAGAAAAGTCGTCTCGTTCCAACATTCGGGCAACGGTATGCCTAGAGGCAAGCTTTATCATGTCAGCTGACGTCATTTTTCCATGCCAAGTCGAGTTGAAGCATATTTCAGTCAAATCTGGATCGAGAATTTTAAAAACCTGATCTTTATATGACCTGGCATTTTCTTGAATTTCTTCAGCTGTCAAAGCGGGGCGCGTAACTGACTTTCCTGTTGGGTCACCAATCATTCCAGTGAAATCACCTATCAAAAACATGACATGATGGCCCAACTCTTGAAACTGACGCATTTTATTAATGAGAACCGTATGTCCGAGATGTAAATCAGGCGCTGTTGGGTCGAAACCAGCCTTTATATTTAGAGGCTTTCCACGCGCTAATTTGGCACGTAATTCAGATTCGACTAGAACCTCATCCACGCCTCTTTTGATTTGGTGCATTGCATCTTCGACAGGAATCATGTTATATCTCTTTCAGGATTGTATCGTTTATACATAATTTTTCTATTTAACCAGTAGCTTACGCCATATACCTAATGAGTTTTCAAGAACTTGATCTTAAATCAAGCCGCGTCTCTGTGACTCGGCAACCATTTGTGTTGGCATTTAAGTCCAAATTACAAATTAAATTACTTCTGAAATTGGCAGTGGCTTCTGCCGCAATCACGTTGCTCGGATTCAGCGCCCATGGCTGGGAACCAACTACTCTATCCAAGGCTGCCGAGTCTACCCCCAAGTTGCAACAATTACACTATAAGCTAGCCCTACCTGACGCCAAAAAAGCGGCTATTAAACCTCAGGTTAAGCTTGTAACGGCTGAGATATCCATTGAGAATAATGAGTGGAGGATCATAACGATCAAATCAGGAGACACACTTGGCTCTATATTTTCGGACAATGGTCTGTCTGCGACTACCACACATTATGTTGCGGCACTCAATGATCATACAAAGGCCCTGCGTTATATCAAGCCAGGCCAAAAAATTCATTTACTATTAGACGAGCATCAGTCTCTGCTAGAAATGAAGTATGTTTATGGCATAACCAAAACGCTAGAAATTCATCGTAATGAAGATCAGTCACTTAGCAGTCAAATAGTCAATTATAAACTTGATGCTCTACCAGTTTTTAGACAAGGGGTTATAAAAAGTTCGCTGTTTGAGGCGGCCGCGGCAGGTGATATACCTGACAGCATTATTATGGACCTAGCCGACATTTTCGGCTGGGATATTGATTTTTCGCTCGACATTCGCCGGGGGGACCGATTTGGTGTCGTCTACAATGAACTGTACAAGGATGGAGTCAAAATAAAGAGTGGAGAAATTTTAGCAGCTGAATTTATTAATAACGGCAAACTATATAAAGCCGTTTACTACACAAATCCAAAGGGTGAGGGTGATTATTATAGTGAAGATGGTAAGAGTATGCGCAAAGCATTCTTACGTAGTCCGGTCAAGTTTGCTCGCATCAGCTCCAAATTTAGTTTAAAACGCTGGCATCCAGTCCTGTCTAAATGGCGATCTCACAAAGGCGTTGATTACGCTGCCGCCAGGGGCACGCCTATACGTGCATCTGGCGATGGAAAAATTGTCTTAGCGGGCAGAAAAGGGGGATATGGCAAAGCCATATTCATTCAGCATGGAGGTCGTTATAGAACAGTTTACGGTCATTTAAATAGCTACGCAAAAGGCATTCGAGTTGGAAAAAAAGTAAAGCAAGGCCAAATTATTGGCTATGTGGGCAGCACGGGCCTCGCGACTGGCCCTCACCTTCATTACGAATTTCGCGTCAATGGTACCCACCGCAATCCATTGACGGTAAGACTGCCAGAAGCAAAACCGGTTCATCCATCTAACCTACCTCATTTTAAAGAGAATACTCAAGCTTATTTATCTATGCTGCAAGTTATGGGAAACACTTTAGCCATCAATTTAAATTAATGGTTGTTACACAATCGCCTGGGATTTACATAGGGCTAATGTCAGGAACCAGTCTTGATGGCATTGATATTGCCGTTGTCGATTTTAACTGCAAACCACCCAAGGCCTTACTCAGCGAAACTCACCCATACACTACGTCCATAAAGTCACGTATTAGAGATATAACGCACGATAGCGCTGCGAGCATAGACACGCTATGCCAACTAAATATTGAGCTTGGCCATGTTTATGCCTCGGTCGTTAACAAGTCGCTTGAAAATGCTGATCTTGACCGCAGCCAGATACGGGCCATTGGTAATCATGGTCAAACGATTCGTCACTGCCCTGACGCAATATTTCCATACACATTGCAATTAGGCGACCCGAATACGCTTGCTGTCGAGACTGGCATCACCACTGTTTCGGATTTCAGAGGCATTGACATTGCGCTTGGTGGTCAAGGTGCGCCACTGGCACCAGCCTTTCATCAGTCGGTATTTTCATCGTCAACCACTGACAGAGTTATTATTAATATAGGCGGCATTGCAAATATCACTTATTTACCGTCTAACCCGGCTGAAAAAATCATCGGCTTTGACACTGGGCCCGGCAATACATTAAGCGACTATTGGGTCGGCTTATATAAAAACCTAGCTTATGATGATGCTGGGCAATGGGCCAAAAGCGGGCATGTAATTGATGCACTGCTCTCTGAAATAGCAGAGAAAGAACCTTTTTTCAAGCAGACAGCGCCAAAGTCAACAGGAACCGATCATTTCAATTCGACATGGCTCTCAACTTTCAACATTAGTAATTACTCCCCTAATGACGTTCAAGCTACTTTGATTGAGCTAACTGCTTTATCGATTGCAGATAGCATTTCAGGCCTAACGAAGCCCCCAATTGAGTGTTTTATTTGTGGTGGTGGTGCGCACAATTTGCATTTAATTGAGCGCATTCAAAAACGGCTACCAAAATCTTTAATTCAAACAACTAAGCAGTTAAACATTGATCCCGACTATGTTGAAGCGATAGCTTTTGCCTGGTTAGCCAAGCAGAGAATCGAAAATGAGCCTGGCAATATTCCGTCCTCTACACACGCCAGTCGACAGGCGATTTTAGGTGGAATCTATAGCGGTAGTAACTACGCTTAGCCCCACTAACAGCAAATTTTTTAACATTGCCCATTATAGATGCATATTTTGATTGATTTATTCGTTACAATATCAACCTTTATCAAATTTACCCCATAAAACTGGGGGCAACAGGTATGAAAATGAAGTCCACGAGGAACAGCCTAGTATATGCCGCACTGCTATGCTTACCGGCAACCTATGCCAATGCCGACTTCGTCGGAATTAATGTTGGGCTTAGCCATTGGGCTCCAGGTTTATCTGGAAGCTTTAATAGTAAAAATGATTCCAGCATTGATCTTGGACGCGACCTGGGCGTTAACGACCCATCGCAAACCTCACTTGCACTCATATTGGAACATCCGATTCCTGTA
>JBNMOT010000197.1:0-4552 GCA_051275515.1 Oleispira sp.
AAACACTAGGCATTATGATGCCAGGCGATTACACCTTTGGTACCACCAAAGCAGAGTTAATGGAAATATTAGCCGGCGCGCTAACGTATCGTTTAGTCGATACGACTGAATGGTTAAGCATAAAAGGTGGCGAGTCATTTAATGTGCCTGCTAATTCATCATTTGATTTGAAAATTACTGAATTAGTGGATTATTGCTGTACTTATTTAGATTAGATTAAGTCAGATTGAAAACAAACTTGCTTACACTTTGATTAGCAGAGGGATTAATAAAGGGATTTATTTGGACATGGATATCCAATGAGTATAGCCACGGTTTACAGTCGAGCAATTACAGGAATAGATGCACCAGTAGTAACTATTGAAGTTCATATTTCAAATGGTCTGCCTAGCCTATCAATTGTCGGAATGCTCGAAACGGCGGTTAAAGAAAGTAAAGATCGTGTGCGTTCAGCCCTTTTGAATTCGCAATTTAATTTTCCGCAACAACGGATCACCATTAATTTGGCTCCGGCAGATTTACCTAAGGAAGGCGGCCGTTTTGATTTACCGATTGCCTTAGGTATTTTGGCGGCATCTAATCAATTACCTCTCAGTAGTTTAGCCAATAAAGAATTCATTGGTGAGTTGGGTTTAACAGGTGAATTGCGAGCAGTTCGCGGTGTATTACCGTCGATACTTGCCGCAACTCAAGCTAACAATGAACTTATTTTACCCTTAGTGAATGTTGATGAAGCGGCCTTAATTGATGGTGCCACCAGTTATGGAGCAAGCCATTTATTAGAAGTCTGTGCCCATTTATTTGGGCAACAACGTTTGTCGATGTCAGTAAACAAACAAGAAAAAGCTCAAATCCCGTATCCTGATTTAGCCGATGTTCGTGGTCAATCACATGCACGGCGTGCATTAGAAATTGCGGCAGCAGGATCGCATAGTCTTATTTTCAGTGGTCCACCAGGAACGGGTAAAACCATGTTAGCCAGTCGCTTGCCCAGTATATTGTCAGAAATGACGGAACAAGAAGCGGTAGAAACTGCTACGGTACATTCTATTTCTGCTCATGGCTTCAAAGTAGAACAATGGCGACAACGTCCTTTTCGTTCTCCTCATCACACTGCATCAGCTGTTGCAATGGTCGGTGGCGGCAGTCAACCTCGACCAGGCGAAATATCCTTGGCACATAACGGTGTGTTATTTTTAGATGAGTTACCCGAGTTTGATCGTAAAGTGCTAGAAGTACTTCGTGAACCCATAGAGTCCGGTAAAATAACGATCTCAAGAGCGGCCAATCAAGCAGAATTTCCAGCCCGTTTTCAACTTATCGCGGCGATGAATCCTTGCCCTTGTGGCTATTTAGGCGAAAGTCGCTGTCACTGCACTGAAGATCAAGTTCGCCGCTATCGTGCTAAAGTATCCGGCCCGTTAATGGATCGCATTGATATGTTGGTTGAAGTTCCTCCGGTTGCTCACTCAACATTGCGACCCGCTCCAGACAATGAAAAAGAAGAAGACAGTGCCACAGTTTGTAAACGGGTATTGCGGGCACGTAAAAGACAAATGGCGCGAGCCGGTAAACCCAACACCATGTTAGAGAATAAAGAATTAGATGCTTATTGCATCTTGAGTGAAAGCAATTATCAGCTATTGGAACATGCGATTAGCCGCTTCGGTTTATCAGCCCGCGCTTATCATCGCATATTAAAAGTCGCTCGAACGATAGCTGATTTGGCCAATTCTGACCAAATTCAGACAGCACATCTCAGTGAAGCAATAGGCTATCGACGCCTCGATACAAGGAATACTTAAATTTAATGCATGATCTTAATCCGCCGCAACGGGAAGCTGCGCGTCATGTAGATGGACCTTTACTCGTTTTAGCGGGTGCTGGCAGTGGTAAAACTCGTGTTATCACCCGAAAAATAGCCTATTTAATTGAGCAATGTGGCATAAATGCCCGAAATATTGCGGCGGTCACTTTCACTAATAAAGCCGCCCGTGAAATGAAAAGTCGTGTGGCGGAAATGATGGCTACTCGTAATGCCTCAGCCCGTGGCTTAATGGTATCGACCTTTCACACTTTAGGCCTAAATATTCTCCGTAAAGAGCATGCTCATCTCGGTTATCGTCCAGGCTTTTCGATCTTTGATGCCCAAGATAGTTTAGCCGTGCTTCGTGACCTAATGGGTCGAGACTTTGCTGCCGATAGCGAACATGCCCAACAATGTCAGTGGCAAATTTCGGTGTGGAAAAACCAACTTATTCTCCCTGAAGAAGCCATTAACATTGCTGAAGATGAGCAACAAGCATCAGCAGCCAAAGTCTATCAACGTTATGTTGAGGCACTCAAAGCCTATAACGCAGTAGATTTTGATGACTTAATATTAAAACCTGTATTACTTTTTCGTGATCATTCTGAAGTTTTAAAGAAGTGGCAAGCACGTATTCATTATTTATTAGTCGATGAATATCAAGATACAAATGGTTGCCAATACGAACTTGTCAAACAACTGGTTGGTATCCGTGAAGCACTTACTGTGGTGGGTGATGATGACCAATCGGTATATTCTTGGCGCGGTGCTCGTCCAGAGAATTTAGTACAATTACAAAAAGACTTTCCACGTCTTAAACTGATCAAGCTCGAACAAAATTACCGCTCTATGGGCCGTATTCTTCGCGCGGCCAATGAATTAATTAGTCATAACCCACATATCTTTGATAAAAAATTGTGGAGCGCGATGGGCGAAGGCGACCCGATTAGAGTGATCGGTTGTCGTGATGATGATCATGAATCAGAAAAAGTAGTATCTGAACTGCTCTATCACAAGCTCAAAAATCAGGCTAGCTTTAGTGATTACGCTATTTTATACCGTAGTAATCATCAATCTCGCCCGATCGAGCGTATTTTACGTGAACATAATGTGCCTTATTTTTTATCTGGCGGCACCTCATTCTTCTCACGAGTCGAAGTTAAAGACATCATGGCTTATCTGCGCCTGCTAGCCAATCAAGATGATGACAACGCCTTTTTACGCGTCATCAACACGCCACGTCGTGGTATTGGTACTAGCACACTGCAAGCCGTTGGTAACTATGCATCCAAACGCAATACCAGCATGTTCGGCGCTTGTTTTGAAATGGGCCTAGCTGAGCACTTATCCGAAAAAGCGATGTTCAAACTTGAACATTTCACAAAGTGGTTAATTGATATTGCTGATCGTGCTAAACGCGGTAATCTAATGGAAGCAATCCGCGATATGATCGAGGAAATTGATTATCGAGCTTGGCTGGAAGAAGTCACCGGCGATCCCAATCAAGCAACGCGACGAATGGATAATGTTGAAGAACTATTAACCTGGATTGCTCGCATTATAGATAATGATACCGTTGAACAGAATATCGGTGATATTGCCTCTCGTTTGACCTTAATGGATATTCTTGAACGACAAGAAGACGAAAATCAAGCTGATGCAGTGCATTTAATGACCTTACATGCCGCTAAAGGATTAGAGTTTCCCCATGTATTCATTATCGGAATGGAAGAAGAAATTCTACCCCATCGAACCAGTATTGAAGAAGATAGTATTGAAGAAGAACGTCGCCTTGCTTATGTTGGTATCACCCGTGCCCAGCGAAGTTTAGTTTTTACCTTAGCTAACTCTCGTAAACGTTATGGTGAAAAAATGGAATGCGTAGAAAGTCGATTTTTACGAGAATTACCACCCGAAGACTTAGTATGGATGAGCGAGAAATCAAAAGTCGATCCAGAAGAACGTAAAGAACGTGGCAAAGCACATTTATCTAATATTCGGGGCATGCTGAAGTAAATTACTTCTATTAGCTAGCAACGAGCTGAGCGTTATGGTTTAGGAAAGGAACAAGTATGATAATAAAAATATTTACAACGGGTGGCACAATCGATAAAACCTACTTCGATCAAAAAGATACCTATCAGGTTGGAGAACCACAAGTTGCAGGTATATTGGAAAGGGCCAATGTCGTTGTTGATTTCGAAGTAACATCGCTAATGCAAAAGGACAGTCTGGATATTGATGATTCGGATCGGGAAATAGTTCGTGAAGCTATCCTAGCAGAAAAAAGTACTAAGATAATCGTCACTCATGGCACAGATACGATGATTGCAACAGCAGAATTCCTGCAGAACATCCCTGATAAAACCATTGTATTAACGGGATCTATGTATCCGGCTCAGTACCGAGATAGCGATGCTGTTTTTAACATAGGCTGTGCTTTAACTGGAGCGCAGACTCTGCCGCCTGGAGTATATATTGCGATGAATGGTCGTATATTTGATCCTGTAGCTTCAGTGAAAAATGTTGCACTTAACCGCTTTGAAGCCAAGTGATATAACAAACACATCAGGTTCGTTCAGTAGCATGCAATTGGGTTTATTTTTTAAGTAGTTCAAGGGGGTTTTTACCCCTTGAACACTCCGATTTAACTTATCTCGACAATACTTCTTTCAAAGCCGCTGTAGCTAACAATACATTTTCATTTCTTGCCGAATGTCCCATCAAACCAATACGCCATACTTT
>JBNMOT010000198.1:0-4526 GCA_051275515.1 Oleispira sp.
CAGAAGGTTTACCTAAAACCAACTTGAGCTTGCTATATCAATATTGCTTGCGACTTGAAAGCATAATAATTATAAAAGGCCTATCTGCCAATATCAATCAGCAAGATCCAACCCAGAGCCAACCCTTTTACCAAGGCTTTACTGCGATACCTAAAAATTCATACACCGTTAATGTTGGCAGTTGATTGCTTCCAACCAAAAGACAGCTCGATGAGTTGACCCCTTACCGCATCTTCACAGCAAACAAATACACGTCAATCACGACGGGATCTGCAACGGTAATAATAGGCAGTCTCCAGAGAAACCAACGTCTTCCTTGGTCTTGGCTTCACAGTATCCTTTCGTGAAAACGTTATAGAGCAACCTAACAAGCAGGGCATTGATGTCGATTTATATTGTCTGAAAATTTTCAATACCGCTGCTTGTAAATTTTATTTTAGCCTCAAGCTAGTAGGTAACTCTAACGATAGTAAACTTTAGCTTTTTTGTCGCTCTTGCACCAACATTAGATGCAAAAGCCAAAAACTGCATGCATACCTTCCTTGCTACCGGCGCAAAGAAGGCTCCCCCCCCGGACGTCTGCATAGATGCGGAAGATAGAGCAACGCATTGAGCTAACACAGCAATCGTAGAAAAATTTCTTTTTTAGAAATGCCATTAACCTAGGTGATAGACGCTAGTTGTCACAATGTATATTAACTAGCGAGAACAAATTTTTAACTGGAGAATAGATAATGAAGCATGTTTTACCCGAACTACCTTATGCGAAAAATGCCCTGGAACCACATATCAGCGCTGAAACACTCGAGTTTCATTACGGCAAACATCACGCAACTTATGTAGACAAATTAAATGGCATGATTGTAGGTACAGAATTCGAATCAGCCTCACTTGAAGAGATCATTTTAGGTTCCTCAGGTGGTATTTTTAACAATGCAGCACAGATTTGGAATCACAGCTTTTACTGGGATGGCTTATCTCCCAATGGTGGTGGAAAGCCCGAGGCCCTTCTAGCTGATGCGATCGATAAAGAATTTGGCAGTTTCGAGCAATTCAAAGAAACATTCACTGCATCCGCACTCGGCAACTTCGGCTCCGGCTGGACATGGTTGGTGAAGAATAGCAGTGGTAATCTTGAAATCGTTAACACTGATGACGCGGCTAACCCTATAAATGACGGTCAAACGCCACTACTCACTTGTGATGTTTGGGAGCATGCTTACTACATCGATTATCGTAACAAGCGTCCTGATTACATCAGTGCTTTCTGGAACCTAGTGAACTGGAACTTTGTTGCTACTAATTTTGCAGGATAATTTATAAAATATCTCTTAAGTTCTCAGTTTCTCGAGATCAATGCGGAAACGCTTTTAATAGTTCGCTATTTTAAGCGTTTCACAACTTTGCCATATACTTACACGCGCTGAAATCACTTACCGCGCCACCCATTGGGATATAATTAGAAACACCAATGTCAGACACCCAGATTATTGAGCTAACCTTTTTATACCGGCAATAACCGACACTCACAATGTAGGGCTATTTCCGTCGATAGACGGTGAATTGGCCAATTCGGTATTGTATCTGACTCTAATAATCGATAAATAGACATCTCTAAACCGTCAATGTATATTTATGGACGGCTATTGTGTTTAATTGAGAAAATCAGCATATCCGCTTAGGTATTTACCCGATCCAAATCTAACTCACCCGCAGTTTCAGTCAACCGCCCT
Organism: Oleispira sp.; assembly: GCA_051275515.1. Lineage (GTDB taxonomy): Bacteria > Pseudomonadota > Gammaproteobacteria > Pseudomonadales > Oceanobacteraceae > Oleispira. Next base: position 1,734 of record JBNMOT010000198.1, read on the forward strand.
GCCAAAGACTTCAGCAGCACAGCATAAGCCGGAAGAAACAGCAGCAAACTGATAATGAGCTTGAAGGCGTAATCAACTAATGCAATCTCTACCCAATTCTCAGCCATAAAAGCATCCGGACTCTGGTAAAAAGCAATCGAGAAAAACAAAAGCGTATCGAGCGCATTGCCCAGTAAGGTAGATGCTGCCGGAGCAATCCACCAACGCTGATTGCGGCGCAGACCATTGAAGACCTGCACATCCAGAAACTGGCCAAATACATAAGCGATGAAACTCGCTAATGCAATTCGCGCTACAAACAGATTAAATTCGCTCAATTGGCCAAAACCTTGAAAAGCACCTTCATAAAACAACACCGAAAGTACATAAGAAAGAAATAGAGCCGGTATCATCGCACGCAGAATAATACGCCGCGCCATTGGCGCACCAAAGATACGCACCGTAAGATCAGTTGCGAGAAAAATAAAGGGGAAACTAAAAGCACCCCAAGTGGAATGGAAACTAAACAGAGTAAACGGTAATTGAACCAGATAATTGCTAACAGCGATAATCAATAGATGGCTTGCAACCAGATAGGCTAGCGCTTTATTCGCTTGAATTGCGATCAGAATATTCATGTTGGACCTTTTTGTTAATGGGGGCGAGGGAACCCAAATTTAAGTAATATCAAATGTCTTTAGTGACACCGGCGGAGATTCTAGGCTAAGTTCTGATTTTGTAAAGCTCGGTGTGATATTTCGATATATTTTTTCTAAAAAGTAATCAAAAGCAGGTCCCTCTCTGCCCTTAAGATTCACGCTACACCCTAATTAAGGCGATATAACCAAAATATAGTAGACATATATGGACGGCCCCTAATTATCCCTATTCCTCGATAATTATTTGGGGATTTTGTTGCCAACTTTCGAATGAAATATTAATTTTTCTGACATGGGGCTGGGAATGCATCTCACGGAAGTAGCAATGGAGAATATATTAAAATTTCTTATCGTCGATGATCATGACGCTGTTCGCGAAGGCACTCAACATGTGGTTCAGGAATTGGGTAGGTCTTAAGATTAGAAACCACGGCGGGATCAAAAGTTATAGAGGTTATCGGTCTGAACCCTCATCTTGACTTAATTCGGCTAGATATAAGCCTACCCGACATTAATGGCCTAACTCTTCTCAGGTATATTCGGATATCTAACCCGCTGATTCGAGTTGTGATGCTTTCACGCACGGGTACTAGTCAGCTTGTTATTGAATCCGCCAATAAAGAAGCTGTGTGTTAGTAACCGTAACGAAGCAACTGTGAAAGCCCAACTGAAAGGGCTAGCTGAAAACAGCTATCGCTATTTGCCGCGAATAAAGTGCAATAGCTTACTTTCCTCCTGTTCTAGGGCACAAAGATGGGGCAGAAGTCACTAGAGAAAGTGGAATCCTCTGTTTAGTAAATCATTCAAAAATTATTTTGAGAAAACCTCCGATCAAGCATACTCATACGTGTGCCCCTTTAACAACACAGCCATTCAGAGCAGCTAAATTATTGCTTTATTAAATCCACTCCTAAGTGATTGCTTTGGGTTAAAAAGTGGTCGTTCATACTTATCTCAGATTAGCTCTTAAACTCAAAACAGTGTGTCGGTCGTCGTAGGACAGATAGTATTACAAGGGCAAGTCATCGTAAAAAGTGATGATACCTGAGTGCTCCCCAGGCTTCATCTGAAAGTGATCATTAGCCCAATCGAAGAGTGCATAATCAATAAAGCAAACGCCTACTGACTAACGACACCTATTATCTTTCAAAATGCCAGTCCGCAAGAAAGTATTCTTATTTAGAAAATGAAGGTACCAGGCGCTACCTTTTGGCTAGCTCATAGGCTGGTTTGAAGTATGAAACCCAGGCGAATCCCTAGCACAGGAAACATTGAGACAGCGTGAGTTAAATCGTCCTCATTTTACTCATAGGCCAGTTAAGCCGCAGTCTTCATCAACTTCATCTACTTACGGGGCTTGAGTAGATGATGTGTGCGATAAGGGCCGCTATTCAAAGCTAAGCCACACCCTTGTTAGTTGAAAGCACCGCTTTTTTAGCCAGAAAGCCACCTAAAAATGCAATGTTATTCTCTATGACTTGCTATTTCGAATTGTTTTTTTGTGCATTAATAAAGTTTATTTATTCTATTCAATGGGTTGAGTTGTTTTTTGAAAACAATTAATTTGTAATACTTCTATTTGTTTGACAAATAGAAGAATACTTGTTGTACTCGTTTCCAGCTAGATTGGTATTAAAGACGTTACTCTATGTTGCATTACTGAGTGGACGCAGTCTGATTGGCATTAAATAGGATTAATTATTCCGACGAGCAACATCGATTAAGTGGTTGAGACGATCACATAGTTATTAAACCTGACAACGTTCTAAAGTTGTTACCATTAACTAAAAGTAGAGAATATGACTCAGAATTTCGATTATATAATTGTTGGTGCGGGGACAGCTGGCTGTCTTTTAGCGAATCGCCTCAGTGCGGATCCGACGAAGCGTGTTTTGCTGTTGGAGGCCGGAGGTAAGGACAACTACCATTGGATCCATATACCTGTGGGGTATCTATATTGTATCGATAACCCTCGTACAGACTGGCGATTTCGGACTGAAAAAGAACAGGGTCTGAATGGTCGCGCTTTACTCTACCCTCGTGGGAAGACGCTGGGCGGATGTTCTTCCATTAACGGCATGATTTACATGCGTGGACAAGCTCGCGACTATGATAATTGGGCTAAGCTGACAGGTGATGATGACTGGTTATGGCC
>JBNMOT010000199.1:0-4478 GCA_051275515.1 Oleispira sp.
AGATATATAACGCTATAGCGTTTATTGATAAGCCAAGGTGTGTTTCATTAAACAGTAGGCAAGGTAGCTTATGGCATCGTTATATTTATGGTGGCAATCAGATCATAATAAAGCTGTTCATGAGATCATCTTGTATATATTACTGCAGTGTATATAATATCTTCAGTTAAAGGCGTTTTTGAGATTGATAGAATCAAATAATGATCAATTCGAAGGTCTGGACTGATTCAAATAATTTATTTGGACCTACTCGATACAGGTCACAAAGGTTATTCTATGTAGCTAGTTTAAACGTCGATATTATCATCGTCTGAGTAGGCCACAATATTCATGCAAACCGAAGCTGTAGTATATAGTTTCGGTTTGTTTTTATTTATTTTAATAAAAGTTAAGGACTGTAATTATGACTCATATGACTCCTAGTGAAGCATTTGTTGAAACTATGGTAGCCAATGGTGTAACCGATATTTTCGGTATCATGGGCTCTGCATTTATGGATGCAATGGATATTTTTGCTCCAGCCGGCATTCGTCTAATCCCTGTTGTTCACGAGCAAGGCGCTGGCCACATGGCTGATGGTTATGCACGTGCCAGTGGTCGTCACGGTGTTGTTATCGGTCAAAATGGTCCTGGTATCTCTAACTGTGTTACGGCGATTGCAGCGGCATATTGGGCACACAGCCCCGTTGTTTTGATTACGCCAGAAACTGGCACAATGACTCAAGGTTTAGGTGGCTTTCAAGAAGCTAACCAATTACCAATGTTTGAAGAGTTTGTTAAGTATCAAGGTCACGTTACGCATCCACACCGTATGGCTGAATATACAGCCAATTGTTTTAACCGCGCTATGTCTGAAATGGGTCCAACCCAGTTAAATATTCCGCGTGATTATTTTTACGGCGAAGCTGATTTCGATATTCCGCAACCAATGGTTATAGATCGTGGCCCTGGTGGCGAGAAAACACTTCAAGAAGCAGCCGATATGATAGCGGCAGCTAAGTTTCCAGTGATTGTTTCTGGTGGTGGTGTAGTTATGGGCGACGCAGTTGAAGAGTGTAAAGCTCTTGCAGAACGCCTTGGCGCTCCTGTTGTAAACAGCTACCAACATAACGATTCGTTTCCTGCTAGTCACCCATTATGGTGTGGCCCTTTAGGCTATCAAGGTTCTAAAGCGGGCATGAAGCTAATTGCTCAAGCAGATGTTGTTATTGCATTGGGTTCACGTTTAGGGCCTTTCGGTACTTTGCCACAACACGGCATGGATTACTGGCCAAAACAAGCCAAAATCATCCAGATTGATGCAGATCACAAAATGCTTGGTCTCGTTAAGAAGATTTCTATCGGTATTTGTGGCGATGCAAAAGCAGCTGCCATTTCACTATCTCGCCTAATAGATGGCGAAACATTAGAGTGTGATTCTACTAAAGCCGAGCGTGCAGCGTTGATCGCTAGCGAAAAAGCAGCGTGGGAAAAAGAGCTAGACGGTTGGACTCATGAGAAAGATGATTTCAGCTTAGACATGATCGCTGAGCAAGAAAGCGAAGAAGGTAACTGGTTACACCCACGTCAAGCATTGCGCGAGCTAGAAAAAGCGATGCCTGCAGATGTAATGGTTTCTACCGATATTGGTAACATTAACTCGGTCGCGCACAGCTACTTACGTTTTGAGCGTCCACGTTCTTTCTTTGCTCCAATGAGCTTTGGTAACTGTGGTTATGCCTTACCTGTAATGATTGGTGCTAAAACAGTTGCTCCCGAGCGTCCTGCTGTTGCATACGCTGGTGACGGTGCATGGGCAATGAGCATGACTGAAGTGATGACTTGTGTTCGTCATAACATTCCGGTTACTGCTGTTGTTTTCCACAATCGCCAATGGGGTGCTGAGAAGAAAAACCAAGTTGAATTCTACAATCGTCGCTTTGTTGCTGCCGAATTAGAAAGCCAAGACTTTGCTGCAATGGCCCGTGCAATGGGTGCTGAAGGCATTACTGTTGATAAGCTAGAAGATGTTGGTCCTGCTCTTACTAAAGCAATCGACAAGCAGATGAACGAAGGTATCACTACAGTGATCGAGATTATGTGTACCAAGGAGCTTGGCGATCCGTTCCGTCGTGATGCGCTTGCTAAACCAACTCGTTATCTTGATAAGTATAAAGATTACGTTTAAGGCATATTTTTAGTGACAAAAAGCTATTCTCTAATGCTTATTAGTTACTAAGATTTATAAAACCGGGCTGAGGACTTTCTTCAGTCCGGTTTTTTATAATATTAAGAATGATTTAGCAAGCGCTAGACAATTCTTAATATTATCGCTTTTATAGCCCCAAACCGGATGATTCTATGACTAGCATGTTAAGCTCTACACCCATCGAATGTCCGCAATACCTTCTCGACAAAGCCCGTGTATTGGCGCCTGCGCCAACGGCTATCGTTAATGCTGGCGCGCAATTACCGATGGAAAGCGCTAAAGAAGCCTTTGAAAAAGGCTTGATTGAGCCGGTATTAGTGGGCGATATCTCTATTATTAACGCGATTGCAAAAACCCTAGCGTGGGATATATCTGAACTACGCGTTGTTGCAGCAGATGGTGAAGTGGCTGCTGCGCAGACCTCGGTAGCACTTGCGCGCGGTGGTGAGGTAAGCTCTTTAATGAAGGGTAACCTGCATACCGATAATCTATTGCGTGCTGTTATCAACCGCGATACTGGTTTACGTACAGGTACTCGCCTAAGTCATGTGTTTCATATGACGCTACCGGGCTCTGACGCAGCTATTTGTATTACCGATGCAGCAATCAACGTGTTGCCACCAGTGGGTGTTAAATTAGATATAGCGCGAAATGTGACCGCTTTAATGCATGCCCTTGGTAATAAAGCACCTAAAATTGCCGTTTTATCGGCAACCGAGGTGCCCACAGAATCTGTACCGTCAAGTATGGAAGCTGCAGAAGTTGTGAAAGAGGCGCAAAATGGGGCTGTTCCTGGTGCTATTATCGATGGACCTTTTGCCTTTGATAACGCTGTATCGAGTGAGGCCGCAAAAATTAAGGGTATTAATAGCCCTGTTGCAGGTTGTGCCGATGTATTACTCGTGCCCAATATTGAAGCCGGCAATGTGCTATTTAAGCAAATGGTGTACTTTATGAGTGCCGCAGCAGCAGGGATTGTGATGGGTGCTAAAGTGCCTATCGTCCTCACTTCGCGTGCCGACCCGGTTGCGGCAAGATTGGCCTCTGCTGCACTGGCCTCTATTGTTGCCAGCGCCACGTAAAAGCTGTTTGATTTAAGGGTGTCTAGGCACCGTACTTATTTTTAATGATAAAAAATTCAATTTAACGACTAAAGATTAAATAACTATGACTGACCTAATGTTGAGTAAGCCCGATATATTTGTAAATGCAAGAGATGTATTTGGTATCGATGCCGATATCCAGGTGCCTGCCTTTAGCGAGCGCGATGCACATGTGCCTGAAATAGATGAGCAGTATCAATTTAATGCTGATGTGACCATCGCTATCTTATCGGGTTTTACCAATAATCGTCGCGTTATGGTGCAGGGCTTACATGGTACGGGCAAATCAACTCATATCGAGCAAGTTGCAGCTCGCTTAAATTGGCCTTGTATTCGTATTAATCTCGATGGCCACATCAGCCGACTAGACATGGTGGGTAAAGATGCCGTGGTGATTCGCGATAACAAACAAGTGACCGAATTTCAAGAAGGTATCGTGCCATGGTCGCTGCAGCGTCCAGTAGCACTTATTTTTGATGAGTTAGATGCGGCACGTCCAGAAGTCATGTTTGTTATACAGCGTATTTTAGAGCGCGAAGGTAAATTTACTTTGCTCGATCAAAATAAAGTGATTAGTCCTAATCCGTTCTTCCGCTTATTTGCCACCGCCAACACAATTGGTTTGGGTAACTTGAATGGTTTGTATCACGGTACGCAAATGATCAACCAAGCGCAGATGGATCGCTGGAACATTGTTGCGCGTCTCAATTATTTATCCGTTGAAGACGAGGTTAATATTGTTGTTAGTCGAGTACCTAGTTTTGATAATGAAGCGGGCAGAAAAACGGTTGCTTCAATGGTAGCGGTTGCTGATCTTACCCGTAAAGGTTTTACAGCCGGTGACACATCTACATTAATGTCGCCACGTACCGTCATATTTTGGGCTGAGAATTTAGAGATTTTCCGCAATATATCGACGGCCTTTAGATTATCTTTTTTAAATAAATGCGATGAAGCCGAGCACAGTACAATCGCCGAATACTACCAGCGTTGCTTTGATGAAGAGTTGACTGAGTCAAGTATTGTTGAAGCCTGGTTTGAATAAGACGTTTGGTTAAGGGATTTTGATAAAAAGTTTGAATAAGTCATTTAAATAAATCCTTTGAATGAATCGTTTGAATAAATAAAATAGCACGTTTGTATAAAAATAATTTAAGGTTTAGTGATTATGGCGCAGCTGGAAGTTC
>JBNMOT010000200.1:0-4462 GCA_051275515.1 Oleispira sp.
GAGCTGATTAGAGTTAATGCCAAACAATCCCTCAATCGCTTCAAAAGGCGTTCTATCCTCCCAGGCCATTTCGATTATCCGCGATGTTTCTTCAACATTATAATTTTGTATAGTTTTTTTCATGACCACTGTTACGAATGAATTCAATATCAGGTTCACTTATTTCAAAAATAAGTGATAATTATGCGATTTAGAAACGTATATTATGAGTACAAATCGACTTATCCAATAATGGAAGCATAAGAAGAACAAACGCCCCATTCAAGCGCTAACAGACTCTACGTGGCAGGCTAGTGGTAGCCGTTTATCGAGATGAGGTGCGTCACTAGCGTTCTTTTTTGACGACGGAAAGTGCGGTAAAGCAATCGTCGAACTATTTTGAAATTAGTCAAATTAATTCATTTCCATAGCCCATATGGGTCATGAAAAACGATAGTGGAGCACGCTATAGTGTGGCTAGTCGGGATTGTTTTGCTCGTGTATGCGTTTAATACTCAAGCAGCGATGCTGGCACAGGCTGTTCCCTCTTCAGGAAAAAAACCCTCATTCACTTCACATAATGAGCGTTGATTAATCGGAAGTCGTAACCTCACAAATTGGCCACCCCTCGACGGGGCTATCACATGACATTAAATGGAAGTAGGTCATGAAAAATATAGTGTTAAAAACATACTTAACATGTTTGGCTTTGTCTGTTGCTGGTTTAGCTAATGCACAGGCTGCAGTTAATGCAATAGCGACATTGGATTATTATCGCAACGTTATCTAATCGATAAACATCGTCCATCAAGGCAAGGTAACGATCACCCGGATATTATTACCCCGGACGTGAGATCTGTTGGTAGTGACAGTCAGGTAGTTAGGTTAATCGTCATACCTTGCAATCCTGCGGCAGCCCGTAGTCACCAACATTTTACCGAGTATACAAACAAATTCAGAGGGTGAAATGGAAGAATATATAAGAAAATTGATTAAATACCTGACAGGCCACAATAAAGCATTTGATATTATCGAAGTACCAACACAAAGCGGTTACGATTATTTCATCCTTGCTGTGGAAAAAAATCTCTCCAAAATGGGAAGAAACAATGGCTTAAAAGACCATGTAGGCATGGTTGGCTCTAACTTACTCAATATCACGTCTGGAGGGTTTGCCGGTGGCGGTGTTCCTGATGTAGTCGGAGGCATTGGTGATGGACATGGCGCATTAAACAACCAAGCTGCAAATTTACAAAACCAGGTCAATCAAAGCTTCGTGGAAGTCGCTGTTGACCAAGCGCACGGTGATAAAAAAGCACAGCACCGTATTTTGGCCCGCGCAAGAGCACATCGTGGTTTTGGCATGTTTAGCACCCGGCGCGGAGCAGGCAATACCATCTCGATCTACTTTGTACTGGGGCCGCCTGACCGCGGGGCGTGGTACACAGAAACGTTAAGACAAGGCAATTTATCCGGCATCTTAAACTTTCACGGTTGTTCTCAAAAAGTTAACTTCATTCCGAACGCCATATTGATCAAAGAAGATTTCCACCATTTAAAACCTAAAGTCTCGAAATGGTCTGTATTTAAAAGCATGATCTAAGTGTACGATCCAAACCTATATACTCCTTAATTCTAATTCCTCATCACCACTTTTTAGCCTATGTAGCTAATCGGTAGTTTTCAGCATTTTTGTCATTCAGTTCTATTCCGGGTGTTGACTCGCAGCCAATACCGCCTTGCCCAGATTCTGTTTTACCATAAATCATGACAACATTACTTATTCAAGACAAACACCCTCAAAAGGATTCACCCACCCCTAAATAGCCAAATACGCCATTTTTTCCTACAGCAATATCTAATCGTAAGTTTATTTTCCAAAACTTGGCAAACTTGCGCCTAATACCTGAACCTGCAGCCGGTGACCAAGTAGTATTTATAAATTCATTATATTCGTCACTAATATTGCCTACACCGCCAAATAAAAGGCCTTTCCAATTTTTGTTAAAACTATGTCGCAACTCGACTTCACCCGAAAGCAAGTATAAACCTTGAGCTTGATTTTTTTTATAACCACGCAGATCACGTCCTAAATGATTGAGCGCAATCAAGAAACTCAAAAGTGCACAATACAGGCTCACATTACGGGTAAATCGCCATCAATACGATGCGCCAGGACGGAACTCTGCCGGAACATTGGGACGAATTAGACGGGGGCTCGAACCCAAAACAAACACCGCTACCTTCGTCTCAGGAACATCGAATCCATTAGCGATCTTCGAGACACATCCGGTAAGAGTTGATGGTCTGTAAGCAAATGCGTATCTTTGATCTGAAAGTTAGGACGCATCAATGCCTAGCCGTGCGGAGAAATTCTTAAAACGATCAATGGAGGAAACTCTCAAATTTCAGGAGCTCTTCACGCAGAAGCATACCAAGGTTCTACAACAGACAAAGCACCTTTTTCAATCTCTGTCAGAGCCAATAATTATGGCGGCATGCAAGGATTGGTATTAGCGGTTAGCCATAGGGTGACTGGCCGGTAAGGCATAACGTTTACTTTCGGCTAAACGAGCAGGTGCAGAAGCGCTTAATGCGCGTTCAAGTTTGAATGATCCACTGGCCATCCGGCTGATCAGTGAAGATCTCTTCCTTTGTACCCGTTGGTTAGAATCCTGGCGACTCATATTTTAATCCAAATATAGACGTCGTTTAATAACTGAGTAGTTTGGTTGCAAAGTCAAGCGAGGGTTTCTGCCGTCCCTTCAAAACCACCCTTTTAGCCTTAACTTTCTTCATTAGAACCGGCAATCCCTTCTCAAGGAAGCTCGCATTGTAGCGATCATAGGGGACATAAGCATCCAGTACATCGATGCCATGATTGACATAAAGAGCCATGCCAAGTCTAGGGCCCCTCCCCCAACCGGAGTTAAATCCACTCCTTCCGGCAGGTCACCCAGTAGGCCCAATAGATAATCAATATCCGGTAAATCGTCTTCCATAACCTAAGTAATCCTATATTCGTTTCGAGGGACATATCACCCCTCAATCGATTCTGCCAAGAACACATTCACTAGTATAATGCCTCGTCGGCACGAGCACTTGAAAATCACTCATTTTGTAAACATCCAGTCGTGCGCAAAGACACTTCGTTTAGTTTTGTACGGAAATAGTCACAAACGATCGGTAGATGCCTCGGAGAAGCAACGGCAGCTAACCCACCAACAACGGACTAAAAAGGAATGCGATAAATGAAGAAAGCAGACATTAACACCCACATAAAAGGCGTGCCGTCAGGTGCGTCCAGCGTAACGTAGTGAAGCGATTTTTGATGTGTTTGTTAAATGCCTTGCAATGCGCACCAGAATGCGCATAATTGTGACTAAACACGCGGTTGGAGGACCAAATCATGCAGCCCTTATTTGACCTAGAAGCCCCTAAAAAACCTACAAACCTTAGTTTAAACAGTGACTTACTGAAAAAGTGCAAGGCCATGAAGATTAATCTTTCGGCTACTCTTGAACAAGCCCTTACCGATAAGTTGGCCAAGTCAAAATCTGACAAATGGGCAGATGAAAACAAGCATGCCATACGAGCGTACAATGAGTTTGTGGATGAACATGGCTGTTTTAGTGACGAATTCAGGGAGTTTTGATGGCACAGTTTGACGTTTACCAAAACCCTAGCCGAAACACACGAAACGCCTTTCCCTATCTGGTTGATATTCAAAATCCAGTTATCTCCGATATTGCAACCAGGATCGTTATTCCGCTAGGCCGGCTACTAAGTTTCAAAAATGAAAGCATGATTAATTTAACTCCGGAAATTGAATATGATGGAGAAAAGCTTTTATTACTCACACCTCAAATAGGATCAATCCCATCTAAAATCTTACAGAATCCCATTGGCTCTTTAAATCATTTCCGTGATGAAATTATCGCAGCAATAGACTTCGCCATCACGGGGATTTAACGCTTTGCTAAACGGCGAGCGTTAGCGAGTCCAGTGGAGGCCACTTTTCGGCCGGAACGAAGTTTCAGTCGCTTGTTAACCCATTCTGTTACGAGCATTCGACAGTTTTTGTTTAAATAGCAAGACAAAACCTACAATTAATAAAATAAAGAACAGCATAGTAAAGCTACTTTTTAGAATTGTAAGCGTACTTGCAATTTTAACTGTTGTTACTTGCATATCAGGGAATGAATTTATCATTTTTATGATGAATATGTTTTCAGCGTAATCAAGCATGCCCGCTAAAAATGGCACTAAGGCTAAATAATATATTTTAGAATTGATGATAAATGTTTTGCCAAAAAGCCAAACTAGCAATAATGAATAAGTAATAGAGAACAATCCAGGGTAAATGAAATCTATTGGTAGTTGAGTAGATAAATAGATATCGCGACCTTCTGCGCCTAATTCACTAAGCAACTCACTAGCATAAGCGAATGTATACCCTGAAGGAGATAAATCAAATATTGGT
>JBNMOT010000201.1:0-4359 GCA_051275515.1 Oleispira sp.
CTATATAATCGGTGAATGTATATTCACTAAGTTCATTATAAATACGTACAATTTCAATTGCTTCAGCATGCGCATTCAAAAATTTATGCAGTCGCACTTTAAATGCTTCATCATCACCTTTATCCCAATTTGCGTCAAAATGATCTAGAACTTTTTTATATTCCCCGAACCTAGTTTTTGAATAAGGAATACCAATAGATGTTAGCCATTCTGTCGCCTGTAAATAAAGTTGTCCAATTTTTTTTCCTTCTTCTTCATAAACACCATACGGTAACTCATAAAGTTTCATTCGCGATCATTTAGTGCTTATAACAGCTTATTAGATTGCGCGCCCCTTTGCCCCTAAATACAATTATGTATTAGTAGCGTAGGTAGCGAACGACTCCTATGAGGATGGTAGGGCCTCTGGTAAAAAGCAAGCCACAGGCTCTAAGGCATCCTGCAGAGTGTATTCTTTTTTTAGTGCGCAGTACTCTTCGCCCTCTTATTAGAAGCCCTTGTCTTACAAAACTTAGGTTCACATTTTAGACTATTCTCTAAGTCGGGTATCGCTATCGCTGGAGTGCTTGAGGTTTGTAAGTGTGATGATATTGTGTTTTTTTGAACCTCAATTACTCTTGCTAAAAATTCAGGCCCCTTATTAGTGTTTTTATAATAGTGTTCAATTTTTTTTAGGACGACAAGGTGAGATGCATCCCCTGTTATTGAAAGCGTCAGGCTTTCAATAACAGCTTGATTCATTTTTGATAATGAATTTCTAAGTATGTAACTTTGAACAATGACTAATACGCCCATAACTAACATGAGGCAGCCGAAAATTCGGATTATTGTTTTGCGACCTAGCTTTTTCTTATCCATTTCTCTTACAAGTTCTCCCGACTTAAATGGGCATTGAGAGGCTGTTATGAGTATACAACGCCCTTTCAGAATTTTCTAATTAGGCAGAAAGTTGCCCTAAGCGGTCAGTCGCATAATTCGGCTCCGAACCACTGCTGTTAGACGGGGCATACCCGCCAGCTCTTTAACTGAGACTCGACTATTCGGAGTAGACAGTGTTATGCAGCGCGGGTACAGGCTGCGCTTCTACTAACTGCTGAAGGTGACGTTAATTTGAATGATGTGGCCAAACTGGTCAGTCTGCCACTCGCCTCCAGCCAACCGCCAAACCTTCAGCAGTCTCCATACCTACTCCAGTAATCAGCCTTTGCCCATCAAGCAGCCAATCTACTTGGTAAATCGAGCCGACTTTCTCTATGTGCAGTTCGTACTCTTCAGGATGAGAACCGTCTTCACGGAAATAACGCACCTGGTAGTCGCCCGAATATCCCTCAGCGGGGCCGCCGATGGCAATGCCTGAACCGCGGTACTGTGTTGAATATATCCAGCTTGCGTTCAGGGTTCCGGGCGTTTGACTCTTGGTGTACAACACCAAGCCAACGTTGATAGTTTCTTCCTGGCCTGTCTCATTCCCGGGCGCGGCGTTGGCAAATAACGCGTATGAAGCGCATATGGTCAGTAATACTTGCTTAATAATCTTGCTCATGATTTTGCTTACCATAGGTTAGTGTAATGGGAATCCCGACTCCGAACATAGCACAGAAGACGGGATCATTTATGATCCGCTTTGGGTCGAAAGAGCATAGGTAGTATAGGATTTAAAGGGACAGCAGTGGGTCAGAGCCCTTTTCCTCCCCGATGTCCGTTTTGAGTATACAACGCCCTTTCAGAATTTTCTAATTAGGCAGAAAGTTGCCCTTAACTGCCATTGGTTGAATTGGCAAAAGGCAAGACACGGCCCCTTTTTCTTGTGATGTCTTGAAGTATTTAAATAAGTCTTTCTTAGGCATAACCAAATACTAGCACTTCAAAGTTTAATCTCGAAGTTAGTCTGACAACACCGCATAAACGACTCGCCTAAAAGTTAACTTGTCAAAACCGTCCATCGCAATGATGTGCATTGTTATCTTCTTTTATTAATTCTCTTGGCCAAAATACCGGTCATTGCGAGCGTAGCGCGGCAATCTGTTCAAGGCTTGACTACTGCGTTAGAAAATTGCCGCGTCTCTACGTTCCTCGCAATGACGAGGCATCGTTGTTTTATAGTAATGACACAGTACTTTTCAATCACACTCAAAATCATCATCACCCACTGCACGACATTGAGGCGGGTAGCCATGCTTATGCCAATAATCGTAAATTCCGATCTCACGCATCAGGCGTTTGCGGTGCGGTGAATTCATAAAATCTGGATCTGCCCGTACCCACCAAAGCCCAAAATGATAGACAGGCGTTATCTTGTCATACTGTTTGAATAGATGAGCGATGATAGCGGCAGAGGAATGTTCACTCCAATTAAATTCCTGACCTGTGTCGGCTTTTATTTTTGCCGACAGAAGCGTCAGTTCCTGTTCAAAATCAAAGTTTGGATCGGTCCAGCGGCGAAAAGATAAATCAGAATAATTTATGCCCTCAAATACGATTGGGTTTAAAATCCCGAGATAGAGGCCGGCCTGATGATCGCCATTGGCAAACAAAGCGAGTTGAAACGGTATTATTTGCGAAGTAGCACCTGCCGCCATGCCTTCATCAAACAAAGCAAAAGCTTGTTGGGTTTTACCGGCATATAATTTTGAGACCGCCAAATGCCGCTTACAATTTTGATAAGCGGGATCAATTTCAAGGCATTTTTTAAAACGAGCATCGGCTCGGTCAAAATAACCAAGGGCCAGTTCATCGATACCACGCCAAAGCAACGCCGTACTATTATTGGGATCGAGGGAAAGTGCCTTATTAGAGTATTCAAAAGCTTTTTCAAAATTCATGGGTATGAAATTATTTAGATTATGTTGTAAAACGGCATAGGCAAGGGATGAGTTTGAATCGATCGATATCGCTTTTTCAGCAGCGGTGTTAGAATTTTCAATGTGATCATCACCAGCGACACCCCAGCCTGTGGCTACAGCATACACTGCTGCTAGACCAGCCCACGCTTCAGCGAAGTTAGGATCTAAATCGGTGGCCCGTTTAGCGAGTTCAATTATTTCTGGAATGTTCTCAGCACTACGAGCAAGGAATTTTTGACGTGCTTTCAAAAAAAGCTCATAAGCATCAAGATTATCAGTATTGATTTTTACGCCCTGTACTTCCCCAATATCAATCTTTAATTTACTGCGCAGTGCTTTAACAATCTCAGATGAAATTTCATCCTGGATAATAAAAATATTTTCCGCGTTTAATGTACGGTCATAAGTTTGTGACCAAAGATGCTGATCGGTTTGAGCATCAATTAACTGAGCGGTAATACGCACCATGTCTCCTGATTTACGGACACTACCTTCCAGTATATGTCTGACTCTTAACTTCTCTGCAATAAGAGGAATACCCAATGCTTCTTGGCCTTTAAAACCAAATGCCGAGGTGCGTGATGCGACTTTTAAACTATCTACTCGAACAAGTACGTTCAATATTTCTTCTGCAATACCATCAGAGAAATGTTCTTGATCCCCTGCCGGTGAAAGATCTGCAAATGGTAATACGGCAATAGATGCTTCTGATATTTCTTTTTGTATGGTTTTAGCCAGAGTATTTTTATCTTTCGCAGGGTTGCTAACCTGTTCTTGTTTAATTTGACTAATAATAGCGGGATTCATTTGTTGGTAGGCGAATAACCCCAACACAACAATGGCAGCGACCAAGGTAATGTAGTCCAACTTTTTTGCGGTGATATTGGTTGCTGAATCATCCCGCACCACATCCTCTTCTTTTTTAATTCCCTCGGGGGTTAACTCATAAGCCCACGAAATAACCAAAGCAACAACAAAACCCAAACCCAAAACTAATAGCAATGATTGCATCAGCCAAGGCGGTGCTTCTATGTTGTCCAACACTAAGTCGGCAACTTGCGCTATTATCCAAGCACTGACGAGATAAGCAACGGCAACGCGGAAAACATTTCTTCTTTTTAGTTCGTTAAATAAGCTCATAGTGTGTTCTCTAAAACTCTTTATTCTTATAATGGTCTGTCATTGCGGCTGTAGGTGTTGTCAGACTAAAACCAGCTGGCCGTAAAATTCCATAAATTTGGAACTTCCCCTTCGCAGCACAAAGCCCTCTCCATTCGGAAAGTGAAGTGCTTCTTTGTTGTTTGAAAATATCTCGTTTTTGTAAATGTCGCTGGTGGTTAAAGTGGTTGTAAATTTGTGAATGGATACTGGTGAAAATCTGTAACGTCACCCCACTCTTAAACTTTTGCATCGACCTTTCCTTTCGCCTAAATGGAAGGTGCGAGTTTTCGCAGCTGTTATTTAAGTAGACCCCAGTTTCTTGTAAGTTTGAACATTGTATCGCCTTCAGAGCGGC
>JBNMOT010000202.1:0-4356 GCA_051275515.1 Oleispira sp.
GGTCACAGGTCTTTCAACGCTTCTTCCCATGGGTTTGGGCATCAGTCATCATTCTACTTGCAACTGGTTTATGGATGACGATCAAATTCTTTGGCGGCATGGCCGCTGTCGGACCACATATTCATATCATGCTGACATTGGGCTTGGTAATGATGTTGCTGTTTATGCACATTTTCTTCAGCCCGTATAAAAAGTTACAACGTGCTGTTATTGCTAAGGAATGGGAAGCTGGTGGCAAAGCGCTCAACCAAATTCGTCAACTGATTGCTATCAATCTTACTATTGGCTTGATTGTTATAGTCGTTGCTTCTGCTGGCCGATACATTTAGCTCATCATGCCATGTTGCGATATAAACTCACTCTGATTATTAGCGCAGTGTTGCTACCTGCGCTAGTTTGGTCTGCCGCTCCTATTCAATCGATCTATGCTGACGACGGCACTGTAGAGTTTTCTAATATCCCCAAGAATAAAAGTGCTGGTAAATCTACCTTTATCTACAAATCAAAAACGAATTCCGTGGTTACCTTTTCAGATCAAAAACCGATAAATACAGAATATGAAGTTTTACGATTTGATTGTTATGCCTGTAATCCTTCTTCAACAATTAACTGGAATACGGTTCAACTGAATACGACTGACTATGTTGACTTAATTAAGCTTACTGCTAACCAGCATGCCGTAGATCCCGCCTTAGTGCGCGCCTTAATTCATGCTGAATCTCATTTTAATCCTAATGCCAAATCACGTGTGGGCGCCCAAGGTTTAATGCAACTCATGCCTGCCACCGCAGTAGAACTTGGCGTTAGCAATGCTTTTAATGCTCAGCAAAATATTCAAGGTGGAACTCGATATCTCGCCCAATTATTGACTACGTTCAAGGGTGATATCACATTGGCAACGGCCGCTTATAATGCCGGCCCTAATGCGGTACGGAAATATAATGGTGTACCGCCTTATAACGAAACTAAGGTCTATGTCGAACGGGTTGGTATACTCTATCGTCGCTACCAACATGCCAGCTAATGAAACCACTTAAGAAACTACTGATAGAAAATGAAAAACTGATCCATTCCCGCATGCAAAAAGTAGAATCTCATGTGCAACGTCAAACTGACGAATGGATTCAAAACACCGTGTTATTGGCGGGTTACGAAGTACCCTTTAAATACAAACGCCAAAAAATGTATAAATCACTGAAAGGTGCTCGCGTCGAGCTAATTTATTATCCAAGCACCGAAGCTATTGCTGGATTAGATTTTGAAGTAATGAATGTCATTAAAATAAATAGATCTTAGCTATGATTCACGCCCCATCAGCCTGCCCCTGCAATAATACAACATCATATCAAGCCTGTTGCCAAGCACTTCACGATGGCGAATTAATTGCGAGTAGTGCCGAGCAATTAATGCGTTCACGCTACAGCGCCTTTGCTAGAGGTAATATTGCTTACCTTATCGCCAGCCTGCATCCCGATAACCGACAAGCTGATGATGAAACAATACTTCGTCAAACTATTCAAGACACACAATGGCTGGGTTTGAAAATTATTCGTCATAAATCTGTTGGCAATAATGCCACTGTCGAATTTGTGGCCTTTTATCAAGATCAACCTATCGGCCAATTACATGAACGCTCTAATTTTATTAAAAAAGATAAGCAATGGTTTTATGTAGATGGCGAAATCTTAGACCCGATTAAACTCAGTCGGAATGAAACCTGTTTCTGTGGCAGTGGCAAAAAAATAAAGAAGTGTCACAATAGTTAATCGTTCCAGAAAAATCGTTACTTTATAAAAATGACGTTGATATTTACTTCGTCATCCTGGCGCAGCTGGGGTAATTTTAAATAACGTTGATAACAGCCTCATTTTCGCTTTATGGCATTTCCGAGTTTCTTGGCTATCTGTGGCATAATAGTTTTCAACTAATCTCCATATATTTGGCTCAAATAGTTGCATATCGTCGAGCGTACTCTGCCTAATAAACTTTAATAAGTAATCACTTTCTATGACCAAACTGATTCTCGTCAATAAGCCTTTTGATGTACTTACCCAATTCACTGATGAAGCGGGTCGCCAAACGTTAAAAGACTTTGTTGATATCACGGATATTTATCCGGCAGGTCGTTTAGATCGGGATAGTGAAGGCTTAGTGTTATTAACCGACTCTGGTCCCTTGCAACATTACATTAGCGATCCAAAACATAAGCTAGAAAAAACGTACTGGGTTCAAGTCGAAAATATTCCTAATGAGCAGGCTTTAGCCTCATTACGCCATGGTGTAATACTCAAAGATGGCATGACTCGTCCGGCACAGGCTCGATTAATTGAACCACCTATGGTTTGGCAACGCGTTCCACCGATTAGAGAGCGTCAGGCCATTCCTACGCAATGGATTGAACTCAAAATATCGGAAGGCAAAAACCGCCAAATTCGCCGCATGACAGCCGCCGTTGGTCACCCTACTTTACGTTTAATTCGTTACGCTATTGGTGATTGGACCTTAGATAATCTTCAATCAGGTCAATGGCGTGAAGTCACCGCACCTATTATTGACCTGACCATGATAAAATATCCTAATGATATGGACCCCAAGAACAACAGTCGCCGCCGTGATCGAACAAAACGACCGCTTTCTATTAGTGGAAGAACTGATCGACGGCAAGATGACCTTAAACCAGCCCGCAGGACATCTAGAGTCAGGCGAAAGTCTGATTGATGCGGCTATTCGTGAAACTCAAGAGGAAACGGCTTGGCAGTTTAAGCCGACTGCGATAGTCGGAATTTACCGTTGGCAACATCCCAAAAATGGCGAAACGTATATGCGTTATTGTTTCGCGGGTGACGCTATTCAACATGATCCAACACAAGAACTCGATGCAGATATCCATCAGGCAGTCTGGTTAACGAAACAGGAATTTTTAGCACGCCAAGATTCGTTTCGAAGCCCATTGGTATTAGATTGTTTTAATGATTATTTAGCGGGTCATCGCTATCCACTTACTTTATTGAAAAATTAATTATGTCAGAACAAAACAAAGTCGTCGTCGGTCTCTCCGGCGGAGTTGATTCATCGGTTGCAGCCTTATTATTACAACAACAAGGTTATGACGTTGAAGGCATGTTTATGAAAAACTGGGTGGATTTTGCTGAAGAAAGCGAATGTACCATTGCAGAAGATCGGGATGATGCTAATTCCGTAGCAGACAAAATCGGTATCCCCTTTCATGAAGCAAACTTTGCCATGGAATATTGGGATTATGTGTTCAAAAACTTTCTTGATGAATACCGTGCTGGCCGTACGCCTAATCCTGATATTTTGTGTAATCGCGAAATAAAATTTAAGGCATTTTTAGATCATGCTTTAACCTTGGGTGGCTATATGATTGCCACAGGTCATTACGCGAGAGTAGAAGAACGTAATGATGGCTTTCATTTGCTTAAAGGTCATGATGATAATAAAGATCAGAGTTACTTTTTATATACCTTAGGGCAAGAACAACTTTCACGGACCCTCTTTCCCTTAGGTGAACTACCGAAACCAGAAGTGCGACGCATCGCTGAGCAAGCTGGTTTTATTACTCACGATAAAAAAGACAGTACGGGTATTTGTTTTATCGGTGAGCGTCGCTTTCGAGAATTTTTAGGCCGTTATATTCCGGCTCAACCAGGCGAGATGCAAACACCTACAGGTGAAGTTATCGGCACACATACTGGTTTGATGTATTACACCTTAGGACAACGCCAAGGTTTAGGTATCGGTGGTCGTAAAGATAGTAATGGTGAACCGTGGTTTGTTGCCGGTAAAGATATGGAAAACAAAATCCTATATGTTGTACAAGGTGATCACCCTTGGTTGCACAGCCAATCGTTAAAAGCAGAGCAATTATCGTGGGTGGCGGGACATCCACCGATATTTCCTTGTATAGCAAAGGCTAAAACACGTTATCGCCAACCCGATCAAAACTGTGTCATTTCGCAAGATGATGATGGCAACATTAATGTTGAATTTGAAGAAACACAACGCGCAGTCACGCCAGGACAATCAGTGGTATTTTATCTTGAGGATGATTGTTTAGGCGGCGGTATTATTACTAGCACGGATGCGCCAGGTGTTCACCCATGAGTGAAGTCGCTTCGTCACGAGAACGAGATCGCGTTATCGCCTTAACGGCATTATTGCAAGCTGTCACTCTTGTCCAACAAATTGCTGAAACAGGGCAAGTTGATCAAGCTGAGTTTGAAACCTTATTAAAAAGTCTTACCGCAACTAATGCAGCATCAACTGAAGCAGTTTATGGTGATGTCGGTCAGTTAAAAATGGGCTTTTCACAACTTAATAAGCAACTTTCAAAAA
>JBNMOT010000203.1:0-4345 GCA_051275515.1 Oleispira sp.
AATCAATAAAAAACAAAGTGCGAAGATGCGCATAGAATAGAGTCCATCGGATAAAAATATTAATTAGTATAGGCGTCAAGTGGATGAATGTCATTGCGTTTGCTCACAAACTGTCACTGCCAGTTTTAAGACCCTTCTGCCGCTAATAACGACTCAATCAGCTGAGCCATTTCTTCACTGCTCTACTCCCTTTAACCTAGAATTCGGCCAATGAGCTGACCTTGCTTACCAATAATGAATGTGACTGGCAGGGCGGAAACTTCATAAATATTGCCTGCATCTTGGCCTTCTAAGGCGATAGGAAAGTTTAAGTTGTTTTTAGCAATCCACTTTTTTACTGACTTTCTCTTCTGTGGTCAACGGAGACCGCAATGATCTCAATATTATCATTTTTATATTTTTCTGATAGCGCTTGTAGCGATGGCATCTCTAATCGGCAAGGTGCGCAAAAAGTAGCCCAGAAGTTCAATGAAATATGTTTTCCTTTATACTCAGAAAGCTTAATTTATTTTTTGGTAACTCCAGGTAGAGAGAAGCCGGGTACAAAAATAGGAGGCTCTTCTGGGAATTTCTCGTAGGGTATATTCGACAATACCGGAAGACTAATAATACTGATGCACATTATCCAGACGAATGAGGCCATGTTTCTCATGATTTACTGCCCCTCCAATAGATTATCTAAAACGCCAATTAAGCGTGCGCCGTTTTTATAATCTTCATTGAGTAGAATTTCTTTTTGATCATTAATCACTATAACCGAAGCCATTGTGGCTTGGTATTGATCCAGTAGTGCCTGATTGTTATCCGCCAATAGCGCTAAGCTAGCAAAGCCGTTCGCTACTTGTGAAGAGCGTGATTGCGAGACACTTCCGGAAATATAGTCGACCATGTAAAATCGAACATTGGTGTAGTTATTAATAACGTGACGCTGGATGTGGCTCATATGGCTATCGCATAGTGGGCACCACATGGTGAAATAGAGGACAACGGCATCATTACTTAATAATTCATCGTCTAGATTAATAGAGTTATTCATGGAGGTGATGGCTGTGAAGTTATCACTTAATTTGGCTGCTAAATCAGCTTCTGATCTGAGATCTTCACTGTCAGGATTTAAATCTTCCAAGCATCCTGTTGCGAAGCTAAGAGCTGCTAAAACAGACAGTAGTTTAATTAAATGCATAGCTAAGCCCTAGGGTGTAAATATCTGTGTCGGTAAAGTTTTTGCCTCGGTCATCATCCATAAAAGCATGGCTACATGTCAGTTTATAAACGTAACGCAAGTCGGCGCTGGCATAAGCTGTTGTTAGTGCAGATGACTGCTTTTCATTTCAGTGAGTGGGTCATTCATGCTATCAATCTTGCCCGCATTTTCTCTTAAATCTGATGCGGCCAGTGTTACTGTAATGGTCTCAAGATCTTCAAAAAATACGGTGTAGCCGGTAGAGAACGAAATGAACTTCCTATCTCCTAGGCGTTTAGTATAGGGAGCAACACTTTTGCCATACTCTTGATTAACAGAGCGGGCTAAGTATTTTCTATAAGAGCCTTGTAGCATCATGGTGAAAGGATAAATCGTTTTTTCAATGATCATGCTTGCATCATAGCGATAAAATCCACGGCCTGTTATTTCAAAACTATTAGCAGCGCTATCGCCATAAGTAGAATTTCCTGTGGGTACTGTAAAGGTCCCTCCAAGATAAATAGCGGGCTTCAAATCAGCCATTGAATTAACTTGATAAACGCACGTAATGCGATCAAAGGTTTCATACCAGAAGCTTATACTGGCATCACCTGGGCCGTGTTCTTCGGAAGAAATCCCCGAGTATTGGTTGTCGTTCCATACATAAGGAAGAATTGCGTTGACCTGCCAGTTAGGGGCTACCCGCTGAGCATAGCCAAGGTTAAGGCGGTATTGGCTTAAGTCGGCCCCCTTTGGATCTTTTACATACTCTCCATCTTAATTCCAAAAGCCGTTGTAGTCTTCATAATCAAATGAGACGGAATTACCGTCTCCGCCGTAGGATACGGCGACGGTAGCTTTCAGCAAAGTGGTAAGTTTAATCATTGTGACCTTCGGGGTATTTTTCATTGAGCTTACGAATAGACTCATTATATTGATAAGTGTTTGATTTCTATCAATGGGCGTAAGGGTGCCAATAAGAATTTAGGTTAAGCAGTGGCAAATTGTGCACTTTGGGGTTATCAATAAGAAAATTGATCCAGGTTAATAGTTTGATTCTTTCGAACGCTAAATCGGTGCGTAACTGACGTGTATCAAGTTGGTATAAATAGCTAAGGACTAGTATTTTTGTTCACATGAATTTGAGGTTATCGATATGAGTCATTGTTTCGGTGGTTGTGGTGGTGAAGATCCTTTGATGAAAAATAAAGAGTCAGAGACTCACACTAAGCGTGTGGAAAAGGCCGCTGAAAAAACAGATGGCGTTGTTAAGCCATTGCAGACAGAGACTTGGCAGCCTGATAAAAAGTAATATGTTAGAAGCTAATGTAATAGTAGAGAAAGAAAGTATTAGTAGTGAGCGAGAGCTTCCCGGTGACTTTGCAATATGGATGTTCATTTTTGCAGAGTTAACCGTTTTTGCTATTTTCTTTTTTTGCTACAGTTGGATGCACAGTCATAATCTTGAGATGTTTCGAGCAGGACAAGAGCACCTTCACCCTCAGGCTGGATTAATCAATACAGCCGCTTTAATTACCAGTAGCTATACCGTTGCGTTATCGATTCTATTTGCCAAGCAGGGGAGGAGGTTGCTGTGTCAATTAAGCCTAATTATGTCTATTTTGATTGGTCTGATTTATGTATTCACTAAATTATGGGAATACGGGCAGTTGTTTGATCGGGGATTTAACTTATCCACCAATAATTTTTACATGTTCTACTTTTTTACTACCGGCTTCCATTTTATGCATGTATTACTTGGAATGTTGGTTTTAGCTATTATGGTTTTTCGGATAAATGAAAAGGATGCATTAAAATCAGAGCTTGGACCCTTAGAGCTGGGGAATTTAGAGTCGGCTGCGAGTTATTGGCACATGATTGACCTGCTATGGATTATTCTATTTCCATTGGTTTATATCCTTTAAAGGTGGGCTAGAAAAAAATGATATTAAGCTTTATTAAAATCACCTGTGCTTGGGTAGTATTGTTGCTATTTACCATGCTGGCTATTACGGCTTCTTTTTTAGGGCTTAAACACGAGTATTTATTGATTGTCGTTGCGTTTATTACCATAACAAAAGGTATGCTTGTTATGGATGTTTTTATGGGGTTGGGAGAAGTACCTAAGTTTTGGTATCGATTCATGGCGAGCTATGTTTGCTTAGTGCCAACGATTATATTTTTAATCTATTTTTCTGCTCAGTAATATTTAAACAAAAAAAAGCCGCATTAATAGCGGCTTTTTTTAGGGCTTACAACGGCATTAGTTATTAACCCAGCTCACTCAGTTTTTGCTTCAATACTTCCATTACAACTTGAGGATTAACACCCTTAGCCGCTTTACGAGCTGCGCCAATGAATGGCCCAATCGCTTTCGCGCGCTTGTCTTCAGGAGTATTCAAGTAAGCTTCAACCAGTTTCGGACTGTCAGCTAATACTTGTGCAACAACGGCTTCAATCGCGGAAGTATCCGATACTTGCTTAAGGCCTAGTTGATCGATTAACTGATCAACATCAGAACCCTTACCCTGCCAAATCGCATTAAAGACTTCTTTCGCGCCATCGTTTGAGATGTCATTGCCTTTAACATTTTTCAGAATAGCGCCAAGCTGCTGCGCGCTAACAGGAATGTCGGTAATACTGATTTCGTTCTTATTTAATGCGGCTGATAAATCGCCCATTACCCAGTTCGCTGCGATTTTGTAATCACCGGCAATTTCAGCAGCAACTTCAAAATAATCAGCCATCTCACGGCTCGCAGATAACACACCGGCGTTATAAGAAGAAAGACCATGCTCAGCTTCAAAGCGGGCTTTTTTCTGCTCAGGCAGTTCAGGCAGTGTTGCACGAATCGCTTCAACATATGCTTCGTCGATGATCACGGGCAATAAATCTGGATCTGGGAAGTAACGATAATCGTTGGCTACTTCTTTTGAGCGCATGCTACGAGTTTCATTTTTATCGGCGTCGAATAAACGAGTTTCTTGAGAGATGCTGCCACCGTCTTCAAGAATGTCCATTTGACGGACGATTTCAACTTCAATCGCGCGCTCTACGTTTTTGAACGAGTTAACGTTTTTGATTTCTGTACGCGTACCTAATTCTTCTTGGCCTTTAGGGCGCAAAGAAACGTTGCAGTCACAGCGCATAGAACCTTGTGAT
>JBNMOT010000204.1:0-4323 GCA_051275515.1 Oleispira sp.
TAAAGAAACACCAATTGGATAAACAGCAATTTAAAGGCCCTGAATAAAATAGACAAAACTGTCCCTTTTGTAATTGCAGAGTGGGACCAAAGTGTCTCATTTAACATAAGTACACTTGTTAAATTCATCAAAGCTATTGATAAACATCACTATTATATACTTGGTGTATGTTTTGCAATCTTTTAATTACCTCCACTAATTATTAGCTGGATCCAAATGGAGTCACAGTCCAAATGTGACAATCATAATAATAAAATAAGAATCAGGATTAAACTAATGCTATATAAATTTCTATCGACACTCATCTTAACCGGGTCATTAATTTTTAGTGCCAGCGCTGTCGTGGCCGAAGACTGTGCTAATCGTGGTGTTCTGGACGACAAATTCTGTGATGAAAATAATGACATGGTCGCAGATTCACCTAAAGATGCTGCCAATTGGAAAGACCCAAGCACGCTTGTGTTTACCTACACACCCGTTGAAGATCCAGCTGTTTATAAAGATGCATTTTTTGAGTTTCAGCAACACTTGAGCGCCATTACCGGTAAAAAAGTGGTTTATTACACCGTTCATTCAAATGCAGCCCAAGTTGAAGCAATTCGTTCTGGACGTCTTCACATTGCGGGTTTCTCAACTGGCCCTACTGGTTATGCGGTTAACTTAGGTGGCTATGTTCCTATCGCTGTCAAAGGCACCGCCGATTCTTTTCAAGGTTATAACCTGATTGCTATTACTCGAAAGGATAGTGATATCAAGTCGATGAGTGATTTGAAAGGGAAAATGGTAGCTCATACCTCTGCGTCGTCCAATTCAGGTAATTTAGCACCCCGGGCATTGTTCCCTGCTTTGGGTCTAACGCCCGACGTAGATTACACCGTTAAATACTCTGGAAAACACGACCAATCTGTTATGGGTGTGTTGGCCGGCGACTATGATGCTGCGCCTGTAGCGTCCGACGTATTTAATCGTATGGCGGCGGCTGGTCGCATTAACGAAGATGATTTTCGTATTCTTTATACTAGCCCACGCTTCCCGACATCGGCTTTTGGTTATGCACACGACTTGCACCCAGACCTAGTCGCAAAAATCAATGAAGCATTCTTTTCATTCCGCTTCTCTGCAGAAATGAGTAAAACATTTGGTGGTGCAGATCGTTTTTATCCGGTGACATTTAAAGAAGATTGGAAAGTCATTCGCGATATTGCACATGCGACCGGCACCGCTTACACGAAAAAAGGCTTGCAACAGCTGGCTGAAAAAGACGCAGCCAAAGCTGCCAAAAAAGCAGCTGCAGCTGCTGCTAAATCGAGCTAAAACCTACACGAGCGCTAGTATCTCTGGCGCTCTCTCGACTAATAAATCTTTTGATGATGAGACTCTTTAATCTCTAAAAGTCGACTACCTGACATAAGCCGTTTACCCAGACCTTATTCATTGGGTATTACCACGCCATTTATTATTTGCAGGAATAAATATGACATCTGCTCAAGCCAATCTTGAGGCCTCTCCTTTTCTTGAAATTAAGGGGCTAGTAAAAGAATACACGCCAGGTAATCCGATCCTCAAAGGGATTGATATCACTATTGACGAACCAGGAATCATTGCCATTATTGGTCCTTCAGGTACGGGTAAAAGCACTTTACTGCGTTGTATTAATCGGTTGATCGACCCTACTGCTGGGCAAATAATTTTTGATCAATCAGATCTATGTAAAGCCAACGGTCAACAGCTGCGAAAACTTCGTCGTCAGGTGGGCATGGTTTTTCAAGAATATAACTTGGTTGAGCGACTTACCGTCATCGAGAACGTTCTCACCGGTCGTCTAGGTTACATGTCTGCTTGGCAAGCTTGGCGACGTCAGTTTAGTCGAGAGGATATCAATACTGCTTTTGAATTGCTCGATGCTGTTGGCTTAACCGAGCATGCAAAAAAGCGTGCCGATAGCCTTTCAGGTGGCCAGCGTCAACGAGTTGGTATTGCGCGTGCGGTCATGCAAGACCCTCGTATTTTACTGGCGGATGAGCCCACCTCTTCCCTCGACCCAAAAACAGCGGTAGAGATTATGGAGCTGCTCGAAGGTTTCTCCATGCAAAAAAATATTCCCGCGTTAGTGAATATTCATGATGTGTCTTTGGCTAGCCGTTTTGCCAAACGTGTCATCGGTATGAGTGAAGGTGAGATTGTTTATGATGGCAGCCCCAGTGATATTACCGATGAACACTTGAAGCAGATCTACGGGGGTGAGTCATGGCTCGTTTAGAAGCAGCGGCTATAGAGCTTAGAAAAAACCCGTTCAAGCGCAATTGGTTAGTGACAAGTGGTTGGGTGGTGCTAGCGGGCTATATGGTGTTTTCGTTCAATGCTATGGGGCTAAGTTGGGAGCGTATCCGCTTGGGTCTAGGCATTGCTGGCAAGCTTATGGATCGAATGTTTCCACCTAACTTCAGTCGCTGGGAGTTGTTGTCAAGCGGCCTCGCTGAAAGCATGGAAATTGCAATTATAGCCAGCGTTGTGGGTATCTTTTTATCTTTGTTTTTTGGCCTATTTGCAGCCCGTAATCTAATGCCAAATTGGGTCACCGTACCGATGCGGGGTTTTATTGCGTTATGTCGAACTTTTCACCCAGTGATCATCGCAATTTTGTTCGTAAAGAGTGTCGGCTTTGGTGCTCTGGCGGGTATTTTGACGTTGATTGTGGCCTCGGTCGGCTTTATTGCCAAGTTGTTCGCCGAAGCTATCGAAGAAATATCCTTAAAGCAGGTTGAAGCTATCCGAGCTACGGGAGCAGGTTTTCTCAGTATTATCTTATTTTCAGTGATGCCTCAGGTGTTTTCTCGCTTCATTGGTTTTTCAACCTACCAGTTAGATTCTAATCTGCGTAACTCCACTATGGTGGGTATGGTCGGTGCTGGGGGTTTAGGGGGCACGTTGTTTTCAGCTTTTCAGCGCTTTGATTACGATTTTGTGGCCGCCATTCTGATCACTATTATTGTTTTAATTATGATTGGTGAAGTCCTTTCTAACGTTGTTCGTAAAATATTTAAATAAAACAGTGGAGACATACAAAATGAACACAGTAAATCACCACTGGCAGCGCTTCACTTTAAGCCAGAAATTATCACGCTACTCCGTATATCTGGTATTGGTTTTGTCATTGTTCGTCTCAATTCGTACTGTTGAAGTCATTCCAGAATTCTTCTTTGATGCGCCCGCGCAGATGGCCGATTTGTTTACTCGGATGTGGCCAATCGACTTTGCCTATTACCCTATGTCTGTGCATGAGGCGATGATAGAAACACTCAACATCGCCACCCTAGGCACTCTTCTGACTTTAATTTTTGCAATACCCTTAGCGCTGATGAATGCTAGCAATATTGTTGCATCAGCTTGGGTCCACTGGATTTCACGTTTCTTTCTGGTCTCGTCACGATCCGTTAACTCACTCGTATGGGCATTAATATTCGTCGCTATCTTTGGCCCCGGTATTATCGCTGGAGTTCTGGCTATTGCCTTTCGCTCGGTGGGTTTTGTCGGCAAATTGTTAGGCGAAGCCATCGAAGAGGCGAACATGGGCCCAATAGAAGCTTTACAGGCAACGGGTGCATCTTGGATGTCAATATTACTGAAGGGTTATTGGCCACAAGTAATGCCTGCATTTTTCAGTATCGTGTTGTTTCGCTGGGACATTAATGTTCGCGAATCTGCAGTACTGGGCCTAGTGGGTGCTGGCGGTATTGGTGTCGTTATCAACGATTCGATGAACCTTTTTGAATGGGATCGAGTAGCGATTGCATTGTTAGCCATTTTTGTAGTCGTCATCTTGGCCGAAATAGTTGTCGTTAACATTCGTAAAAAATTGATTTAATATAAGATAAAAATAACCACCATCTGATTTATGCGGCACGAACAAAGCACTACTAATTTATCAATTAGAAAAATGGTTTTACCGCCACCACGAGTCGAGCCTGGTTTTGGTAGGCGCTTTTTGGTGATAGGTAAGGAAGCCCGATACCTATTATCTGGCTCATAGACTCTCGCTTACTTTCCGTCATTCTCGCGTAAAAGGTGAATTGCGCAGCAAGAGAGGGTGCGCCGTTGTGTCGTCGAGTAATAAAGATCCACACCATGTATTAAAGTCTCATACTGAGTAATAAAGTTACATAATTAATACACTAGAGAACTCAATAACCCCCAGTGTCATAAAGAGGCCGCCTTAAGGGGTTGCTCACTCAGCATTTGATCGACAGCCTTACTTGTCCAGAGTCTGCTATGGAGGGGTGAGCTGTCTATTAGCTTAAAATGGGGGTTACTTCGGTAGTTGAC
>JBNMOT010000205.1:0-4276 GCA_051275515.1 Oleispira sp.
TGTGAATTACATGGTATCTGTCATAGCGATAACGTTCATGTTGAGCTAAATACACATCATTTAGGCTAGCACCACTATAGATAACTTTGCTATCAACAATGAAACCTTTAAGGTGTAAAACACCAAATACTTCACGGTTTCTAACTGGTACCCCTAGAACTTCAATTTGATATTGATACTTCTCTGCAAATTCACGATAAAAAGCAGCATTGCCGTCAGATTGTGCGGCCCCAATTAGCCCTCGTTGTGCACGATGCCAATCAACCAGTACTTTGATATCTAGATTAGGGTTGAGCTGTTTTGCTTCATATAATGATGTCAGTATTGCTCTACCAGCTTCATCATCTTGCAAATATAAAGCAACTAGATAAATGCGATGCTTTGCCTGCATTATTTCAGAATGAAGGCGCTCTCTGAATGAACCAGCATCTAAAAGTGTTTCCAAATCTTCTGGCTTGTGAGCAATACATGGCAGCTGTTCAATACGCTGCCTATTTGTAATAGCTGAATCCATTATTGCCTCGTTTGCGCGACTTACAGTAGATAAACCTGTTAAATAAGAGCGGGATTATACCAGAAAATTCCTGATGTCAATGTATTCCATTGTTAGCTTATGTCACGAGTATATTAAAATGTGACGGGTTAAGCTTCATAACGCATCGCGACAAGGTCTTTCCCACTGCTAATATAACGTATTAATCGGTTAGAAAGTACTTCAGGTAACTCGATTTTATCGACCAAATGGAAGTTAGCGTTTGAATAAAGTGGGATTAATTCACGAAATGCAAAACAGTAACAAGGCTTGCAATTTATTTGCGTTTTCGTTGCCGTTAACAAATCTTTAGCAAGCCCTTGTTCTCTAAATTCAGGATGAACAAGCATTCCTGTTAATAACTGAATGTTTTCAAATTGCTTAAACCGAACGACGCAAATTATACCTTTCTCATTATCTCCAACCCATATTATTTCATCTTTTTTTGCTTTTCCTGCGGGGTAGTAGCTTTTATATAATCGGTTTACTAATGGAAAACGAAGAGGTTCTAAATGGTGAAATCTAAGCTTAGTCATGGGAAAACACTGCGTAGTTAGTATGAATCGGGTAAAATATTGCGATGAGTATAAAAGGTATGGTTCGATATTAGCATGAGAATTTTACAAGAAACATCGTTGGCTGCTTTTCACACCTTTGGTATAGAGTCACAAGCTTATGCACTTATTGAGGCTGAGTCAGTTGACGATTTATTGTTGATTTGGCGTGATAAGCAATATCAGACACTGCCTAAATTAGTTTTAGGTAAGGGTAGTAACCTACTTTTTTGTGATGATTTTTCTGGTGTTGTTGTACTTAACCGTATTAAAGGAATAACGGTTAACGAGACACAAGAGAGTTATTTATTACATGTAGGGGCTGGTGAAGACTGGCATGGCTTCGTTCAATGGACCATTGAACATAATATGCCAGGACTAGAAAACCTTGCTCTGATACCTGGTTGTGTTGGGTCCTCTCCGATTCAAAATATTGGTGCTTATGGTGTAGAGCTGCAAGATATTTGTCAATATGTCGATATTTTAGATATCGATTCTGGTGAAGTATCAAGATTGAGTCGGAAAGAGTGTCAATTTGGTTATCGAGATTCAGTTTTTAAGCATGGATTAAAAGAAACCCATATCATCGTTGCGGTTGGCTTTATTTTGAAAAAGGAATGGGAGCCTAAAACAACCTATGGTCCCTTAGCTGAGCTTAACAAGACAACGGTTGCTGCGATTGATGTTTTTAATGCAGTTTGCAGAGTTAGACAGTCGAAATTACCCGATCCACAAGTGTTGGGGAATGCTGGGAGTTTTTTTAAAAACCCAGTGGTAACGCAATCAATTAAAGATGCATTGTTATATCAATACCCTCAAATGCCGAACTATAAAGTTTCAAATCATGAATATAAACTAGCAGCTGGCTGGTTGATTGATCAGTGTGATTTGAAAGGTAAGCAGATTGGTAGTGCAAAAGTGCATGAACAACAGGCTCTTGTGTTAGTCAATATGGGAAATGCTACCGCGAGAGATGTGTTGTTACTGGCTCAACATGTTGTTAACGCAGTGAATGATAAATTTGGGGTGTTGCTCGAACATGAAGTGCGGTTTATGGGGGCGTCAAAAGAAACGACGTTGTCTGAGGTGTTAGCATGAAAGAACATGTAACGCGGTTAGCGTTAATTAAGCTATTGGCTGATGGTCAATTTCATTCCGGAGAGGCTCTTGGTGAGTCCCTGGGTATTTCAAGGTCTGCTATAAGTAAGCATATCAAAGTGTTGCAGCTTTGGGGGTTAGACCTATTTCGTATTCAGGGGAAGGGGTATTGTATATCTACTCCGATAGAGTTACTGGATTGCGATAAAATTTTGTCTCAGGTAAAGTGTCCGCAGTTAGAATTAATTCCCATCATTGACTCGACTAATCAGTATTTACTCGATCGCTTTGGGCTTTTACCTAAGGGTGCTGTTTGCTTGGCGGAATATCAGCAGGCAGGTAGGGGGCGTCGTGGACGGCAATGGCTGTCACCGTTTGGTAGCAACCTTTATTTATCTATGTATTGGCGCCTAGATGCCGGTATGGCGGCTGCAATGGGGTTGAGTCTCGTTGTTGGTGTCGCTATTGCTGAAACATTGCAATTACTCGGTGCTGATGAAGTTAGAGTGAAATGGCCTAATGATCTCTATTACAGAGATAAAAAGCTGGCAGGGATTTTAGTTGAGATGACTGGTCAGGCAGGCGATGCTGCTCACCTTGTCATAGGGATGGGTTTGAATATCAATATGCCGGATACTGAAGGGAGTGATATTGGACAGGCTTGGACAAATCTGTCGCAAGCTTGCGATAAACTGCCAGAGCGAAATCATCTCGCTGCTGAACTTATTGATAGTTTACAAAAGACATTAATAACTTATGAACAAGTCGGATTAGATGGCTTTGTTGAACGTTGGAATAGAATAGATAACTTTTTGAATCGTCCTGTTAAATTATTAATTGGTCAACGTGTGATCGAAGGGATTGCTCGTGGAATTGATAAGCAGGGTGCCTTATTACTTGAAACCGAATCAGGGATTGAACCTTATATCGGTGGTGAAATCAGCCTTAGAGGTTGTTGATGCAATTATTGATTGAAGCTGGCAATACCTACGTTAAAGTTGCCCAATTATTTGAATCTGGAAAGTTTGAGCTGTTAGGTCGTTATCCTAGCCGTAAATTAGAAATGGTGCTTGAGCCACTGTTAGAGAAAGGAATTCATCGAATAGTGTTTGCTAGTGTTGGGCCTGTTGAGGTGGATAATTCCATTCAACGTATTGCTCAGATGGCTAATATCCCAGTCATGCAAGTGAAAACATTGCGGAAAGATTTTGGCGTTAAAAATGCCTATTCTGAATATCAATATCTTGGTGTTGATCGATGGTTAACTTTAGTGGCCATTAGGCAAAAGTTTAAAAAACCAACAGTGATCGTTGATATTGGTACGGCTTTAACATTCGATGTGTTAGCTGAAGATGGTAAACATTTAGGTGGTTGGATTGCGCCTGGTTATCAACTTATGATGCAGTCAGTACTAGAAAATACCTGTAAAGTTTTTTCTGATCGTGAGCACGGTGAGTGTATTACATTTTCTGATAATACCGCTGATGGTTTAAAAAATGGCTGTCGCGCTGCATTAATTGGCTTAATTGAATACGGTTTAAAGCAGGCAAAAGATAAATTGGGCGAAGAGCCTCAAGTGATTTTGTGTGGTGGAGGGATGCGTCATCTTCCAGTTCAATGGTCAAGGCATTATCAACATTGCTCAGAGTTAGTGCTGGAAGGTTTAGCCTTATATGCCAAATGTCGTTAAGTCAGTAATATAAAATCGTTAGCAAAAATTTTAAAAAATAGCCTCAAAGGTATTGCAAGCCTATAGATCATTCACTAAAATGCGCAGCACTAAAGCCGACTTAGCTCAGTAGGTAGAGCAACTGACTTGTAATCAGTAGGTCACCAGTTCGACTCCGGTAGTCGGCACCAGTATTTTTGTAATACCCCTGGAGGGGTTCCCGAGTGGCCAAAGGGATCAGATTGTAAATCTGACGGCTCCGCCTTCGAAGGTTCGAATCCTTCCCCCTCCACCATTTTCAAGTAGTTTGACCGCTCTTCGAGTGATGAGTTTTGCGTGCATCGTATAATGGCTATTACCTCAGCCTTCCAAGCTGATGATGCGGGTTCGATTCCCGCTGCACGCTCCATACTTCTTGTGCGC
>JBNMOT010000206.1:0-4264 GCA_051275515.1 Oleispira sp.
TTCAACTTGAGCAGGTGTTCGTTAACATTATTGGTAATGCTCGAGATGCCATCCTGGAAAATGGAGACAAGACTGGACGGAAGATAACCATCAAGAATGCGCTTATTGATGTTAACAAATTAGAAATCTCAATCACAGATACAGGTGGCGGCATTCCAGTAAAATTGCTTCCTCATATTTTTGATCCCTTTATTACGAGCAAACCAATGGGCAAGGGAACGGGGCTTGGGTTGTCGGTATCTTACGGTATCATCCGTGATATGAATGGCACTATTGCTGCAGAGATTGTTGAAGGTGGGTCACGTTTTAAAATAACGCTTCCAATTGTTGAACTTTGAAAGTGGAGGTATTCACCGAGACTGTCCAATACATCGAGTTCTTGGAAAATAGAGGGTCACCCAAACGCTCTGAGAGAGTCATTAAGCTGGAATTCAAATAATTTTTCTCAGGTATAACGAGAATTTTAGGTATTACGATTTTTTATTTTTAAAAAAATGAAACTAAATCGGTTACTATTTTACTTATAAGTTCTAGTTTAGTTTCTACATAACTTAGTTGAGTCAAAACCAGAAAATATCTGCAATTCAATACATTTGATAGGGAAATCACGATGACAACTAGGCAACTTTATAACCTGCACTTTAATTGTTTGTACATAGTTCGAACTATCCTGTTGGGAATGCTGATTTTTGTTCTCTCTGGCTGTGTTGGTGCTCCAAAGTTGGTGGAGCCATTGACATTGATTTCCCCTGTACCAGTTTTTGATGAAAAAACAGCACAAGAGGCATGGCGAGAATCACAAATAGCCAAGTATGGCAAGGTATGGACACGCCAGAGTGTTCCGAACGGAGATCCCTATAGAGCTGGCCAAGCTGCCTATTATTTGGCGCTTGCGACTTTTGAACCAGAGTGGTCAAAGGCTGCAATTAGTGAGTTTGATAAAGTATTGGCTGGAGAGCCGGATTTCCCTCATCGTGCCCGCGCCTTCTTAGGAGCAGCGCATAGACTCGCGGCGCGCAATTTTCCGATTAAAGGCGCAGCACAATATCTGTTGCTTGGTATGCCTGGATGGGTGCGTACTTACCACGTACGAGCTTCGTTTTCACATTTGAACCGTGCCGTTGAAGATGCGCCCAATGATCCGGTCATACGTTTATCTCGTGGTGCAGCTTTCGTTGGTATTCCAGCGTTCTTTGGAGGCCGTGAAAAGGGTCTTGATGACTATGCTCAGCTTGAGCGATGGACCAAAAAGCCACACAGTAATCCAGCTTACTCTGATTTACTAACTTCAAAGGAGTGGCGCGACGAATATTACTTAATGCGTGCTCAGTCTATGAAACAGGCAGGTATTGAACATGAGTCGACTACAGCGTGGCGAATACTCTCTAATGAGGCTAGCGATGCTTACTTGCAGTCATTTGCGATACACCACCTGGCGAATTGAAGCAGATTGCCCCCGTTCATGCTAATAACTCACTGGGCATAAAATGAATGATGAATGGGGAATCTTGTGGAGGAACTTTATAGCCAAATTAACCATTGTTGGCTAGTTAACGAAGAAACAGGCTATATACAATGTTTTGAGGTTTTTGCTAATCGTAAAATAAATAACGGATAAACAAGATACCTAATTATTAGAAACCTCCAATCAAGCTCAAGATTTTTCTGTCGCCTTTAAGAAAAGCTGAATCCGTTAAAAGATCAGTAAATTTAAACAGAATGGGTCTTTTTCACTTTCCGCGCCGCCTTTTAACTATGAACAGAACAGTTTACAGCAATAGGATGCTAATACTGATCAAGTGTAATTATGAATGGTTGTGTGAGATCACAAATCAAAAGATCTTTGTGCTATAAAAACATACTATTCACACCATATATTTCCTACAATATGCATCTAGTTTAAAGTTTTTAGGATCGTAACTTAGGCATCTGAGCCAAATTAGTGTCCTGTTATGTCCTGTTAATTTATAAGAACGTATAACGGCCAAATTTATATGAATGAGGCTCACTGGGGTGCCACTCAAACTTATTCAATTACCTTTATACAATTAAATTCCGAGAATAAAATGCGTTCAAGTGAAATATTAAAACAAAGCTGTATTGACGATTGGAATGCCGCAACAAAACACTCTTTCTGTATCGAACTGGCTTCTGGAACATTGCCAAAGTATAAGATGCAACTTTATCTGGCGCAGGACTATACATTTATTGATAATTTTATACGGCTCGCCGGCAGTGCGATTCATCATGCCCCTAGTCTTCCTGATCGTTTGCCCCTTGCTCAATTTCTTGGTGTTATATCCGGAACAGAAAATACTTATTTTCAGAGGTCTTTCGAAGCGCTTAACTTGCCTAAGAAGGATCGTGTATCGCCTGATCTCCTACCGTCAACAGTTGAATTTCAATCGCTCATGCTTGAGGCAGCCAATAGTGGTTTTTATGGCTCAATGATAGCTGTTTTATGTGTTGCCGAATGGTCTTACCTCACTTGGGCAGCGCCTTTTGCACCAACACCCGTAGCACTTCCATTTTATTTTGGGGAATGGATCACGTTACATTCGGGTGATTATTTTGAAAGTGTAGTTGAGCATCTTCGTGCCCAGTTAGATACCGCTTATGACATGGGTGATGACGATCAAAAGAAATCTATATCGAATTATTTTAAAAAAGCAGTTTCACTGGAAAAATCATTTTTTGATGCAGCCTATCGCTAACAATCTCGTCATCATAAATACTCAGTTATTAAAAAAAATAGGGGTCAGGTCTTTCCAGTCAGCATTATAGGGATGTAAATATTTGTCACTGAAGACTTTAACCCTTGGGCCACTTTCGGTTCAAATAAATATTACCTATAGTTTCAAGTTGTTCTTCTACAGCTACGTGCTGGGTTTTCTTCGGGTATTGTAAAACGCGATGGTAAAACTCGGAGGTGAGGCTTTAGCCTCGCATAAGACCGGTACCCTAACCACTGGGATCAACGCACTAAGAACCAGTTTGGGCCGAATGATTTCGACCCAAGCTATAACACACTACTAATCTAGGCCCGCATACGCTCCGCCTTTGGATCACGGTCAGAATCGAGGGCAGGCCGTTCTTCAATTCGCTCATTTCGAAGGTAATATGACTTATGGGGAACAAATAGGTACTCTATTTAGCTTGTAAAGCTTTACGCCTGACAATTTGCTAAAAAGCGACGAACCTTGAAAAAGACTGCCTAACTCACAATAACTATCTAATAATGAGAGCGCCTCGCGCCTTTTCGGGCAGCTATACCTGGAAAACGGTTTTTAGGTTAAATTCCATTTTTAATCTTAAATTGCGATTAATTTTCTGAATCTAACGGTTTTTCTGGTTGTGGATTAGGTGAATTTGAAGAGTACTGGTTCTTAATTTGTATTTTTGTTGTTTTGGTTTTGCGTTAATTGCCACGCTGGATCCGGTTGCCAGCTGGCAGTCCACTCGGGAATCTGATCAGCGGGCATCGGTCTGGCAATTCCATAACCCTGAGCCAATTCACAGCCAAGTTTTAACAGTGCGGTACCATGCGCAATAGTTTCCACACCCTCAGCAATCACCTTACGATTAAATGCGATAGCCAGACCTACCACACCAACAACAATGACTAAGTCTTCAGGGTCATCCAGCATGTCGCGAATAAAGGTCTGGTCTATTTTGATTAAATCGGCAGGCAAACGTCTTAAATAAGTCAATGAAGAATAGCCTGTACCGAAATCATCGATCGCAAAGTTCACGCCCAATTCTACGCATTTGTTCATAATTTCCGAGGCATCCATTACATCGCCTAATGCACTGGTTTCTAGCACTTCTAGCTGTAAAGCGCTCGGCGCAACATCTGGGTGCGCTGCCAATATTGTCGCCAAGCGTGTAGCAAAGTCTTGTTGCTGAAGCTGCATAGCGCCAACGTTGACGCTGACAGGTATGTTTAATCCCAATTCTTGCCATTTGGCTATCTGTGTTAATGACGTATCTATCACCCACTCACCAATATCTATACTGATGGCGTTATTCTCTATCGTTGGCAAAAATTCAAGAGGGGGAACTAAACCGCGCTCTGGATGTTGCCAGCGGATCAGGGCTTCAGCGCCAATGACCGCTCCTGTTCTCATATTAACCTTGGGCTGAAAATAGAGTACAAATTCTCGGTTGTCTAAGGCTTCTTTTATATTTTGTATGCTTTCACGTTGAGTTTTTATTGCATCGTCAGAAACGGTGTCAAACAGGTGATAACAGTTCTTACCTTTTT
>JBNMOT010000207.1:0-4070 GCA_051275515.1 Oleispira sp.
GAGTTTGACGGGCCATGTTTTTCGCTTAAATCAAGAAGACTAAATATTGGGTAGGGTTTATTATGTCAGGCTGCGCAGTCGTAAACTAGCACTGAGCTCGTAAACAACATTTCTAATTAGTAGAGTTATTATATTCATGCACCCATTGATTGCTGATAAAACCCTGGTTTTCTCCCCAGCACTTGCCGCAACCATTGGCTTGGAAGAGGCTATCGCCCTTACCTGGCTGAATGATATTGCTCAGGCTTTGGGTGGCATTCAATGGCATATTAATAACGATCAAGTGCGTGAGGTCTTGTCCTTTTGGGATGATCAGAAAATTCGCTTGGTATTACGCAATTTACACGAAAAAGGATTGCTGAGGCTTATTTCACCCTTGTTTCCAGACGCTCCGCAGTTGATCTTCTGCTTTGGGGCTCCAGCGCAGGAGCAGCCAACACAAACAGTAAGTTCTAAGCAGCCCATGCAGCCACAGTGGCAGCCGACTCGTGATGGTTTGAATCGATTGCAGCAACACGGAATTCCTGACAGTTATAGTTTATCCAAGTTGGATGAGTTTATTTTGCAGGCGCGAGAAAATGGTAATAACCGTAATGATTGGAATACTCAATTCTTCCGTTTTATCAAAAAACATTGGGTCTATACGCAAACCGATGCCCATAAAAAGCAACAGCGAATCGCGGAAAAATCGGCTTTTAATACCCCTCATGCCCAAGCGCCTGATCGCCAAGAACGTTTTCAAGCGCGTCGTGAAGAAGCTGGGCCGATTGCTCAACAGTGGCAGCCGAGTTTAGATGCGCAGCAAATTCTGCAGCGTGCGGGAATTGATCCGCAATTTATTCAAGATTCGATTCCCGAGTTTGTCTTGTATTGGCAAGAACGTGGCGATGCGCACAAAACCTGGAATACAAAATTTATTCAGCACGTGCGCCAACAGTGGGCGCGTTATTCTTCGTCCCTAGAGCATTCGTCTGTTCCGACTCGTATTGCTGATGATTGGCAGCCAGATAATGACTGTTATGATATTCTAGCAATGGCGCATATTGATGTGCCTTATGCTAAAGGTTTAATCGGCGAGTTTGTAATGTATTGGCGTGATTCTAATCAATTGCAAACCAGTTGGAACAGTAAATTC
This sequence comes from Oleispira sp., assembly GCA_051275515.1. Classification (GTDB taxonomy): domain Bacteria; phylum Pseudomonadota; class Gammaproteobacteria; order Pseudomonadales; family Oceanobacteraceae; genus Oleispira. The sequence continues at coordinate 1,136 of JBNMOT010000207.1, forward strand.
TTACAGTATGTTAAGCAGCAATGGGCTAGGCAGTTAAACCAAGGCTCTCAAATAGGTGGAAAGGCAAATGCGGGATCGCAAAGCGGTACTCAATCCAATTCTGAACCAGGTTACGCAACAGCTGCAGCAAGCAGGCAGCGTCTCTCCGACACAGACTGGTAATGAAAAACCGCATCGTACTCAACGGCCGTTAGATATAGATCAAAAATCGGCCATTAACCAGATTTTTGAACTTTTCCGCTTTAATTACCATAATCAGTTTTTAAAAGCCTTTCCTGATCACGATACGGTGATTATGGCAAAGCAGTTGTGGGCGCGTTTGCTGGGCGACTTTCCTGCAGAAACGATTATGTTTGCGGCGGAACAAGTCGTTAAACAGCAGAAGTTTCTACCCAATGTTCACGATGTTGTCGAAGCGTGTAACTCTTCGGCTCACAAATTATTGGGTATGCCAGATGCGCATTCGGCTTATATCGAAGCCTGTCGTGCCCCTTCTCCTAAGAAAGAATACCAATGGACCCATCCTGCGGTTTATTATGCTGGCCGTTCTAGCGATTGGTTCTTCTTAGCGAATAGCGTGGAGGCTAAAGCCTTTCCGGTATTTGCACGCAACTATGCCATGTTAATTGAACGAGTCGCTGCGGGTGAAAGCATCGAGATCGACTTGCCAAAAGCGCTTCCTGACCATATTGAAAAGCCCATCAAGCGTGAAGACCTGCAAGTGAAAATGAAGCAACTATTAAAAGACTCTGGGTTAGGAAACTAAGGCGAGCTGAAGATCACTCGTCATCATCCCAGTTGCCTTCATAACCCGCCGCTAAATTCTCGAAGCGAGTATATTTACCCACAAACGCTAAGCGGTCTGTGCCGATTGGGCCGTTACGGTGTTTACCGGTAATGATTTCGGCGATGCCTTTATCGGGAGTATCCTCGTTATACACTTCATCACGATAAATAAAGGCGATGATATCCGCATCCTGCTCGATTGCGCCTGATTCACGTAGATCTGACATGACCGGACGTTTATTCGGACGTTGCTCCAAAGAACGGTTTAACTGCGACAGAGCAATGATAGGGCAGCTAAATTCTTTCGCGATCGCCTTCATACTACGAGAGATCTCAGAGATCTCTTGCGAACGTCCCTCAGAAGCCCCTGTAATCTGCATCAGTTGCATATAATCAACCATTACAAGCCCAAGGTCATTATCGTTCTCTCGATAGACCTTACGGCAGCGTGCGCGCATATCTTGTGGGGTTAGCGAGGGCGTATCATCAATATATAACGGTAAATCTTTTAAAATATTGACCGCCGACGAAAGTCTAGGCCAATCATCTTCAATTAACTTACCACTACGAATTCGAGTTTGATCAATTTTACCGATAGAAGACAGCATACGCATAACGATCGATTCAGACGGCATCTCCATGCTGAATACAATGCATGGGCGCTTAGTGGCGATTAAAGCATTTTCCACCAAGTTCATCGCATACGTTGTTTTACCCATCGAAGGACGACCTGCAACCACAATCATATCGGCTTTTTGAAAGCCCGAGGTGCGGTTATCAATTTCGGTGAAACCAGACGTTATACCACTCAAACCTTCTGGTTTATTAAATAATTCGTCTAACTGATCTAGGGTACTTTTAAGAATTGGGCCAACCGCAACGGGGCCGCCTTCTTTGCGATTACCTTCTGCGATTTGTGCAATTTTCTGCTCAGCATCAGACAGAATATCAAGGGAGTTTTTACCTTCTGGCTCATAAGCCTGAAGCGTAATTTCACTGGCGGCTTCGATGAGGCGACGTTGCTGAGAGCGCTCTTTAACGATCACCGCATAAGCACCACTGTTAGCGGTCGAGGGTGTCATATCGGCCAGCTCGCCTAAGTATGCAATACCACCAATATCATCCAGTGTACCCAGCTCTTCCAGCTCTTCTGACACAGTAACAACATCAATGGGTTGTTCTTGATCGACTAGGGACTTAATTGCACGGTAAATGTTACGGTGTTTATGACTGTAAAAATCACTATCTTCTAAAACTTCTGACACGGATTCCCAAGCGCGATTATCCAGTAACAAACCACCTAATACTGATTGCTCAGCATCGATTGAATGTGGGGGAGTACGCAAGGATAAAATTTGTTTGTCGGCAGCTGAGTCAGTCATTATCAATTGGTCGTTATAAATCAATCATTAACACATTCTCGTTAACAAGAAATTTTGGGCAAAAAAAGGCACTATATAGCGTGTGCTAATAGTGCCTTAATCTAAAGCGTGTAGCTAGTGTTGAAGAGATTAGTCTTCAGCAACAACCAATAGCTTCAAAGTAGCAGAAACTTCTGCGTGTAACTGTACAGTGATGTCGAACTCACCTACGTTACGGATCGGACCCGTTGGCAAGCGAACTTCAGCTTTAACCAACTCAACACCGGCTTCAGTCGCAAGCTCAGCGATGTCACGGTTGCCCAATGAACCGAACAACTTACCTTCGTCGCCAGATTTAACAGCAACTGTCAGTTCGATTTCTTCGATCTTAGCTTTACGAGCCTGAGCAGCAGTAAGCTTGGCAACAGCCGCTTTCTCAAGTTCTGCACGACGAGCTTCAAATTGCTCAACGTTTAGCTTAGTGGCTGGAACTGCCTTGCCTTGTGGCAAAAGGAAGTTACGAGCGAAACCTGGCTTAACGATAACGGTGTCGCCTAGGCCACCTAATTTTGTAACTTTTTCTAATAAAATAACTTTCATAATAATATCCTTAGCACTACAGAGTTGAGGCCGTATGGGCTCAATCAACTGTGTCTTTTAGTCTGCTTCTAATATCGATAAGACTATCGATCAGAGCGAGAAAAATTAGTAATGTAAATAGGTAGGGACCGAATAAAAATACGCTTATATAAAACGCAAATAGCCATTGTCCACCTAAGTTTTTCATC
>JBNMOT010000208.1:0-4063 GCA_051275515.1 Oleispira sp.
ACTTGTTGGTCTTGTTCTGGGTTAAATTCAAGATGTAAACGGAAGTCGAATAATGAAAATTCTAGCTGGCGCATCATAATCATTGCTGATTGAAAATTACGAGCAGCAATCATTTTATCGAACAAATCTTGTGGCAAGACTTCGCCAGTTTCAAAATGACCTGATATTAAATCTAAAGCTTCACGTTCCCATGCCCAGTTTTCCATGAATTGGCTGGGTAATTCAACTGCATCCCAAGCCACGCCATTAATGCCCGACACGCCAGCATGATGAATTTTGGTTAACATATGATGCAGACCATGACCAAATTCATGGAATAAAGTAGTGACTTCATCATGGCTGAGTAAGGCCGGCTTATCACCAACAGGTTCAGAAAAATTACAGGTCAAAAATGCCACAGGAGTTTGAATGCCGGTTTCGGTTTGACGGCGAACAAGACACTCATCCATCCATGCGCCACCCCGTTTGTGATTACGAGCATACAGATCAAGATAAAACTGACCACGCAATTCGCCGTTACCATCAAAAATATCAAAAAAGCGCACGTCTTTATGCCACACATCAATATCATAACGTTCTTTAATATCTAGACCATAAAGACGATTCACTACAGCAAATAAGCCCGAAACCACTTTATCTTCAGGGAAATAAGGTTTCAGTTCTTCTTGTGAAATCGAATAACGCTGTTGGCGTAATTTCTCAGCAAAATAAGTAACATCCCACGCTTCTAATTCAGTCATACCAGCCACTTCATTAGCATAGGCTTTTAATTCAGCAAACTCTTTCTCAGCAATCGGTTTAGAACGCATTGACAGATCATTTAAAAAATCTAATACCTGTTGAGGCGTCTGTGCCATTTTGGTAGCTAATGAACGCTCTGCATGGTTAGCAAAACCAATCAATTGTGCTAATTCATGACGTAATTTAAGAATATTCGCCATGATCTCAGTGTTATCCCACTGACCCGCAGTGGGTCCTTGGTCTGATGCTTTAGTGGCAAAAGCCGTGTACATTTCTTCACGAAAATCACGATTATCGGCATAGGACATGACCGGCATATAAGAAGGAAAATCTAAGGTAAACAACCAACCGTCCAATTCATCACGTTGGGCAAACTGTGCGGCCATATCTCTCGTTGAATCTGGTAGCCCAGACAATAAGGTTTCGTCCGTAATATGTTTTTTCCACGCATGAGTGGCATCCATCAAGTTTTCTTCAAACTTGGCGGTCAACTCGGTAAGTGACTGAGAAATTTGTTTGTAACGTTCACGATCATCGTGTGAGAGCTCAACGCCTGACAAACGAAAATCACGCAGGGCATTATCAATCACTTTTTTCTGTGCAATATCTAATTCGGCATACGCAGGGCTATTTGCCAAGGCGTTATAGGCTTTATATAAATCTTCATTTTGCCCCAACTCAGTACCAAACTGACTTAGTTTTGGTAAACAGGCGTTATAGGCAACACGTAACTCATCTGAATTCATCACCGAATTAAGGTGACTGACCGGTGACCAAACCCTATCAATAGTGGCATCCAACGCTTCCATCGGCATGACTAGTGATTGCCATGTCGGTTGCTGTTGATTCTTCAACAAATCTTCAACCGTTTGTTTCGCCTGCTCTAACACTTGATTTAACGCTGGCTCAACATATTCAGGTTTGATCTTTGAAAAAGCGGGTAACACATTATTTTCTAATAAAGGATTGGTCATGATCTTTCACATAGTAATTAATAATAAAGGTGATTATACGTCAAGCGACGCTAGGACGTTTGCTAGTCATCATACTGACATAAATTGTTCATTGTTTTGTCATAGTAGTTGGTTAACGTAACGCCAATATCCTATGTCAAGGAGTGCGCGATGCAAACACCATTCAGCCTAGAAAAAGTTGTTAAAGTACGTACAGTATGGATATCAGACGTTCATCTTGGTTTTCGGGGTTGCAGTGCCGATTACTTACTGGATTTTCTCCACCATGTTGAATGCGATTATTTATATTTAGTCGGCGACATCATTGATATCTGGGAAATGAATAAGCGGGTATTTTGGCCGCAAGCCCACAACAACGTTATTCGCACTATTCTCGGCAAAGCTAAACATAACACCAAGGTTGTTTATATCCCAGGCAATCATGACGAAATGTTGCGCGACTTTGATGGTGCCGTATTGGGCAATGTTGAAATCAAAAACGAAACGATCCACACCACCGCCGATGGGAAAAAATTACTTATTATTCATGGTGATGAATTTGATGGCGTCGTCAAATGCTCACCGCTAATAGCAAAAATTGGCAGTCGTCTCTATGACTACTTATTACGCGCTAATCGTTGGGTCAATTTTGTTCGCCGTAAACTCGGCTTCCCTTATTGGTCACTAGCGGCTTTTTTAAAACACAAAGTCAAAAATGCTGTTCAGTACATCAGTAATTTTGAAGAAGCTGTTGCCCATGAGGCGGCAAGACAAAAAGTGGATGGTGTTGTCTGCGGCCATATTCATCGCGCCGAAATAACCCGCCTCCACGATATTGATTATTTTAACTGTGGCGATTGGGTAGAAAGTTGCACCGCATTAATTGAGCGTCCTGATGGTTCGATGGAAATCATGAAATGGACCGATATTATTAATGAAGCTAATCTCCTTACCAAGGCAGCCTAAATGAAAATTGTAATCGTTACTGATGCGTGGGAACCTCAAGTTAATGGCGTAGTTCGAACATTAAAACAAACCTATAATCACCTCATAGAAATGGGTCATGATGTTTTATTGCTGACGCCAGAAGGTCATTTCACCATTCCATGTCCGTCTTACCCTTCTATTCCACTTGCCTTATTTCCTGGTCGAAAAATAGCCCGCGATTTAAAATCCATAAACGCCGATGCTGTTCATATTGCCACCGAAGGACCATTAGGCATGGCGGCACGTCGGTGGTGTATCAAACATAAAGTGCAATTCACCACCTCATACCACACCCAATTTCCCGAATATGTTCGCCTTAGATTACCCATCCCGATAAGTTGGACTTACGCTTGGTTTCGACGGTTTCACAATAAAGCCATCCACACTCTTGTACCTACTGAATCACAAAAGCAACTACTCAATTTACATGGCTTTAATAATGTACATGTCTGGGGACGAGGCGTTGATACCTCAATATTTAAACCCAATAATCCTCAACAGATAGACTTACCTAGACCCATTGCACTCAATATGGGCCGCGTAGCTGTTGAAAAAAATATTGAAGCATTTTTATCACTTGATTTACCCGGTAGTAAAGTCGTTGTCGGTGATGGGCCAGATCTTAAGATGCTGAAAAAAAAATATCCTGAAGTATTTTTTACCGGTGCTAAATTTGGCGAAGAACTCGCTTCTTGGGTAGCTACCGCTGATGTCTTTGTATTCCCGAGTAAAACGGACACATTCGGCTTAGTATTGCTAGAAGCACTGGCCTGTGGCGTACCTGTTGCCGCCTATCCTGTAACAGGTCCTAAGGATGTGATTCAACATGGTCATGTAGGCTATTTAGATGACGATCTTAAAACAGCGATCTTAAACGCTTTGCCATTAAATCCTCTGCATTGCATCGACTTTGCTAAACAACGTAGCTGGCAAGCCTGCACGCAAGTTTTTGCTGAATTAATGCATAACAATCGCACTGATAAGATTCCTTCGAATGATAATATCACCAGCCAGCAATTTTGGTGTTTATGATCCCTATCGAAAACACCTTATCGTGGTAAAAAAACAACTAAAAAAATAGTTGCAAGGAGAAAACACCACTCTTACTTGCTCCAAAACCCCGTCCATGCGATTATTCTCCTTAATAATTACCTTAAAAATCAGGACAAAACACGTGCCTAACATCACCTTATTCATAAAAGTCGGCATTTTAACTGGCATCATGTTGTCAACTGGTTGTGCAACAACAAACAGAGTTGATGGCGTCAATGACCCATTAGAAGGTTATAACCGCGCAATGTACTCAATTAACGATGCAGTTGACCGTGCGGTTATTAAACCAGTCGCTACTGGTTACGATACTGTCGTGCCAACGGGAATTA
>JBNMOT010000209.1:0-3975 GCA_051275515.1 Oleispira sp.
TCCACGCGCAACTTTTGCCCACAATAATGGTGACACCATAAAGCCAACAACTCGGTCTAAAAAGCGACGAGTCTGCTGAGCATTAACACGATTAATGTCTAGATCTGAAGGCTTTTCAAAAGCGGCTTTGATCGCTTTTTTAGTGATTTCGTTAAACACTACACGACGATAGCGGCTTTCATCACCACCAATAACTTCCCGCAGGTGCCAAGCAATGGCTTCCCCTTCGCGGTCCAAATCCGTTGCGAGATAAACGGTATCGGCGTCTTTTGCTAAGCGCTGTAATTCTTCTACGACTTTTTCTTTGCCGGGAAGGATTTGATAATTTGCTGCCCAATCGTTGTCTGGGTTGATGCCCATTCGATTGATCAGTTGCTCTTTAGATTTTCGTTTTTTATGAACGATTTTATCTTCAGGAGACAACTTGCGAGTAATCGCACCTTGGCGAGCCCTTTCCTTTGGGTCGCTCTTAGTACCTGATCCCGAGGTCGGTAGATCACGAATATGACCAACACTGGACTTCACAATAAAGTCTTTGCCCAGATACTTGTTGATGGTTTTTGCCTTGGCAGGCGATTCCACAATAACCAGCGATTTGCCCATAGTGACCTAAAAAACCTTATGTAAAGAAGTAAATAACCGATTCTAATCAGTATAAAATGTCAATTTATATGCACTCAAAGCCTTCGGGTCAAGCTTTAGTGAAATGAATTTTCATTCGACTACTGTGATACGACTCTGAAAATCATTGCTAAACTACTTATAAAGAAGCAGGTTGTACATTATTACTAGCTAAGCTAATAATTTCGAATAAGCAATTTAGAAGGAGTTGAAATGTTGTCGATAGGGTTGGTTATCTCCATAGCAGTGCCTATTTTGATCTTGCTGGTTATTGCGGTATTTGTTAGTAAACAGCAGCAAAAAAACACACGTCAAAAAAGTCAGATTCGCGCAGTCAAAGAATATATTGAAGAGCTGGCTGAGGCCTTAGAATTTTTGGTGAAAGTTGATGATCAGAAAGAAATTCAAGAATTGGTGTTTTCCCGCATTAAGCAACTCAACGGCCGATATGTGAGTTTTTTCCCAAAAAAGGAACAAGCACGGGCTAGCGCGGTTGAATTAGATGCGCTTCAAAAACAGGTGGTTGCGGGGGGTAAGAAGAAGCAAGTCTTGAAGAGTGATCGTGAGATACGCTTCGCTAAAAAGCAGTTCTCTAAGGTATTGAGATCCTTTGGTCCTATGATCAAAAATAAAACAGCATCTGAGGCTGCTATTTTAGGATTTAGACGATATTTACGTATTTCTATTTTGGAAATGGAGGTTGATTCTTTTTCAGCCCAAGGCGATGTTGCTGCGCAGCGTGGTGATGTGATGACCGCAAGCGGTTATTACAAAGCCGCCCGAAAAATTTTAATTGATTTTAATATGCAGTTTCCGGAAAAGAATCAGCGCATTAGAGAATTGGCTAAAAAAACAGCATTATTATTTAACGGCGATCAATCAAAAGGAGGCAGTTTAGCGGATGAATTGTCTAAAGAAGAAACCGAAAAAGATGAGCATGGTTTTTCTTTAGACCCAAGACAGGATACGAAACAAAATTTTTGATGATCCGTTATGATGCTGTGCTTTTGTAGCAGAGTTATAAATTATGAGTATTGTTCAACTTGATTAAGTTTGATCAGCCTGTGGTTCAGGCTTTGCCTTTTTTAATAAAGACGCCGCAGTCATCTTCTAATATTGTCGCACCGAAAGTGGTCGATATTTTGCGTTTGGATCAAATACACCCTTTGGTATCAGGTAACAAATGGTACAAATTAAAGTATAACCTCGAGGCTGCTAAAAAAAGAGGTCAATCGCGATTATTATCCTGTGGTGGTCCGCATTCAAATCATCTTCATGCCCTTGCGTGTGCTGGAAAAGTATTTGGCTTTTCCACGATTGCATTTGTTCGCGGTTACTCACATCTGCCATTAACGGAAACCTTGTTGGATTGTCAGCGAATGGGAATGGAATTGCTTTTTGTTGATAAAAAAACGTATCTCAAACGTTATGATCCGCTTTGGTGTCAACAGCAGGCTGAATACCATGAGAGTTATTGGATTCCTGAAGGGGGCAATAATGAGCTGGGTATTAAAGGCTGCGCAGAGATTGCCGAGCAATGTTTGGGGTACGATGAGGTTTGGATGAGTATTGGCTCAGGTTGCACCTTTACTGGAATTGCTCAGGCGTTAGCCGGTCTTCAAGGTACGGCTGCTCAGTTAAAAAATGAACATTTAAAAGCCAATGACTTAATACCCTTGCGATTAAGAGGAGTTATGGCGATTAAAGGCGGAGAGGCTTTGGCGGCGTCTTTGTTATCTGAGCTGAATGAAGACTGCTCAATTGATTGCGACAGTCATTTAGGCGGATTTGGCCGTTGCCCAGATGAGCTTGTCGATTTAATACAGCGGTACGATGCACAAAGCCTTCCGCTAGATCCTGTTTATACGGCTAAGTTGGTGATGGCTTTTGAGCAATATTGGCAAGCGGGGAAGCTTGATGCCAATAAACGTTATTTATTAATTCATAGTGGTGGTGTGCAAGGCCGCAGGGGCGTTAAGGCGCTGTCGGTCAACTTACCGTAAGGCCAATTGTTAGGGCTGATAAAAAATCGCTGTTGCTGTTGCCACTGGCGCTCAGTCTTATTGAAGATTAGGGCAATTAACATCAGGGTATAGTGTGTTTTTTGAGCTGTAGCGTTGTCAAAATGCTCTTGGATTTGCAGATTTATTTGCGGTAGCGTTTTTAATTCATCGCGTGCTTGAGTCACCGGCGAGAGCCAAAGACTTTTATCGGCAATAAACCATAACACTCGATCGTCAGTTTTCCATTCACTGTGTACAGAGTCGTCTTGCCATTCATTGACTCGAAACCATTCAGACCTTCGAAAGGATTTACCTCGCCATATCGCAATTTGGTTAACGTTGAGAGTGTTAAAAGAGTGTTCAATACATGCCTTATTACCCGTATTAGTCTTTAATAAGGGTAATTGATGAGTATCAGTTCTGTTGTATTTAATATCGAGCCTATCGCCGCAATTAGGCCCAATCCAGAGTGTTTCTTGTCGGTTGTCTTGCCATTCTAAGTAGAATTTACAGGTCAGTTCAATGTGGAAGTTTTGTGTTTGTTTGTTGGTTACTAACGCATCAAATTCACCCAGGGTTCTGGTTGAATCATTCACTTGTAAATTACACAGACAGAATTTGAATTCAGGGTGATGACTAAAATAGAATTGCCATAACGCCTCGAAATATGTGCCTAATAATCGCGTATTTTTATGTTGAAGATACGCCAATAATACTTCGGGCTTTTGATCCAGTTGCTGCAACCACTCAATGTCTAGAGGGAAAGAGCGATCGCTATCAATTCTTTCGTTATTTGATGTTTCATTACTTATTAGTTCGCTATAAGGCGCCGTATGGATAAGCAACGCGGGGCCCCAAAGACTCCAGGCGAGATCTCTAATGACCTGATTATGAAAGCGAAATATTTGAGGGTGGGTAATTTGATTATGCATCTCGGCAAGCCTTTAGAAGACAAATATGATATAAGTTTTAACAAATAGTGATTTGGATCCATTGAGATGGAAGAGTTTCGTAACATCGGTATTATTGGCCGATTAGGCAGTACAAAAGTTGTTGACACTGTGCGTCGTTTAAAGCGCTACCTAGTCGAAGAAGGGTACCACGTCATTCTGCAAGATCGTATTGCTGAAGTGATGCCTGGACATGGTATGCAAGTGAGCAATCAAAAAATGCTGGGTGAAATCTGCGATCTTGTTATCGTAGTGGGTGGCGACGGCAGTTTGTTGGGCGCAGCTCGCGCACTTGCAAAGCATAATACCCCAGTATTGGGTATTAACCGTGGACGTTTAGGTTTTTTGACCGATATTAGTCCTGATGACAAGATGGAAGCCGCTATTCAAGCCGTTTTAGA
>JBNMOT010000210.1:0-3964 GCA_051275515.1 Oleispira sp.
CAAATTGGCAAATGCCGTTGAGACCGACTTATTAGTTGTTTATCTTGACCAATGATGGTAATGATTTACGGATACCCACCACACTGGACAAGCTTAGAGAATCTCAATATTTTGAACGATGCTGTGATTCTTTGGGAGAACGCATTTCATCGCCATCAATTCAGAATTATTTAGCTCATACAAAAGCACCGAAGTACAAACCTTTCTGTAAAAAAAGCAGTCGAATGGCTGCTTTAAGTCTTTTCTACCCTCTGCATTTGATTTCAGTCTATTTAATAATATAACTAATTGATTTTAAGTTGATTTATTTACTATTGATATTTTGATAAAACAGTCTATATTAGTACTAATATAACTTTTAAACCGTTTTTTTTGACATTAAGGCTTAGAATTCCGCTCTTCTCTGTTTTTTGCCATAATTCCGCGTTATTGGCTTAACGTTTTTCCTCGCTTTTGTTTTTCTACGATAACGTTTTGATTTATAAATGGCTATACTTACAAACGCCTAAAAGATAATTTGGTTATAAACAGAGGCTTGAAATGTAGGCTGTTTTAAGAAAAGTGAAAGAAGCGCTAATTGTCAGGAAAGAACCATACCCAAATTGCCAAGGCTGTAGGTAAATCCCAGCTAGAGCAGGAGAATCAGTAATGACTCATGAAACTAAAACAATGGAAGTGCCTGTAGCTATCGTCGATAGAATTCAGGCTTTGATTGATGCCTATAAAGCCAAAGAGAAGTTCAAGGCAGAGCATAAGGTGATAGTAAACAACTTTCTTTCCATGGATGGCCTTAGTTGTGAGATGGCTGTTTATAGTTTGCCTCAGAGTGAGTTGCTAGACACTCTTAGGTTTGTGTATGAACTATCCGGTACTAACAGCAAGTTCATCACAAACATACTTACACAAACCAGAGAGAACCCAAAGAAGGTCTTATCCGATGCCCAGAGAACATCAGCAAAGAGCCTGTTATTTAATCTGATCAATGAGCCTTCGGTCGTTTCAGCCATGAAAGAAATTTAGTAATACCCTCTTTAATGGCGTTAGTTTCAGGGTTAACCGTAAAGATGGACTACCTGATACTGCTCGATCTTGGTTGCATGAAGAAGAGTATGCAAAGGAGGTATTCGATATTAGGGGGTTACCCATCAAATAATGGTGGGCTGACACCAAATGAGACAGGTCGATAAAACAGCAGACGAAATACCCTTTTTTTGTGATGTGCTTTATAAAATATAAACGTAGTTAATGTTTATCTCGCATTGGTTAATCTGATGCGAGTTTACAATTGCCATGGTCTATTGCATCTTTTGCTCACATATTGGGGATTGGTTTGGTGGCGGTAACAACTTTCTTTATATTATGGGACACCAACGCGTTTTTTTAATTTTGTGATAGTGGAAAATACCAAGGTAAGGGGAATGACAGTTCATTAAACAGTTAGGTTCTAAGCGAGGGAAGATGCAAGAATTATTAGGTATATTCAATGCTATAGCTACGTTCACTTGTTATGTAATTCTCGTATTACTATTTAAAAAATTATATGACGGGCATGGCGTCGAACTTATAAAATTAAAACCAGTACACGCTAATGATCGTGAAAGTTATCTTGTTCCATTAATTTTTAACCGACCAACAAATTTGGTCAACTTGCCGCTGTATTTATTTCGCTTTCTGAAATCAGATTATGTAAAGGTCATGGCAGATCAAGTCGGTGGCATTACTTGGGAATGCAACGGTGCAACATGGACGGTTCATATGGCCAATGATACAAAAATAGTTGGGTTAAGCAGCATAAATCCCTTTATTCAAATGAAAGAAGATTTGAATAAAGGGTAAAAATAAAAATATCATTGAGAAGTTAATGAGTCTATTTTCTAATCAACTTTAATTAATGGTGATTTGTGAGAGAGTTATTATAGATTCAATTAATAAGAGAACTCACCGTTAATTGATAAACAAGAGCCTCTCTACTAAGGCTAAATAACAACCTAAAGTGAGAGGTTTTCTATTATGGCGGTGGCAGTTCACACTTGCCTCTTTATAAATTAAGCATTAACTTTTTTAACCTTGCTAAATCAATCGCGTTTGAGCGTACGGTAAGTTTAATATGACTATACTCGTACTCTTCCTTAGTGACACTCATGCTAGAGCGAATTTCACCGATGATACCTTTCGCGGTATAAGGAACAATGATCTCATCTTCAATCATCTCATGCTCAGAAACGCCAACGATATACTTATGCAATTTAGCAATATCAAAAGGGTTACGAGTTGAAGTCATCATGGCATCAGGAAACTCTTCCATCAGTGCCTGTCGTTGCTCAATGTTCAGTTGATCTGCTTTATTCAGTACCAGTAATTTTTTAGCCCCCTCAACGCCCACTTCTTTCAGTACCTCATGTACAACCTCAAGTTGTGAACGAAAAGATGAATCTGAAGCATCAACCACATACAACAACAATGAAGCATCATGGGCTTCTGCTAAGGTTGAATGAAATGAGGCAACTAAATCGTGAGGTAATTTTTTAATAAAACCGACTGTATCTGAAACTAATATTCGAGGCTGAGTGGCTGGATACAACGCACGTACGGTGGTATCAAGTGTTGCAAAAAGCTTGTCTTCTACTAATACTTCACTACCGGTGATAGCTCGCATCATTGATGACTTGCCCGCATTGGTATAACCAACCAAAGCGACACAAAAAAGTTCAGAACGCTGGGTTCGGCGACCTTTCATTTCATCTTGAACACTCGCCAACTCGCGCTTTAGTTCAGCTAATTGATCACGTACTTTACGGCGGTCTAGCTCTAAGTTTGTTTCACCTGCGCCTTTACCCATTTGGCGTTCATTATCACCAATTGTGGACTCTCTAAGTCGCGGCGCTACATAATTAAGGCGAGCCATTTCAACTTGTAATCGTGCTGTTCGGGTACGAGCATGACGACTAAAGATTTCAATGATAATCCCCGTTCGGTCATACACTTGTACGCCTAATTGGTTCTCTACATTACGCAGCTGTGATGGACTTAAATCGCAATCAAATACCACCACATCAGCACATGAAAACGGCAGGTTTTCTGAAGGGATGTCAGCAAATGACGTCTCATCAATAAAATCGCTTTCCTCTGCTTCTTCAACCAAACCTTTGTTACCAGTTAGGTGCGCTATTTCAACCAATTTACCTGAACCCAGAACATTCACTCTTTGGGTCGATGTTTGCTTTTGCGACTGCGTACCGACGACTTTAAACCCTAGAGTAGTCACTAAACGAGCAAGTTCTGCAAGTGAGTCTTTTGCCTCATCACCTTTAAACTGCGGTGTGCAAATAGAAATAAGTAAAGCATGATTAAGTGATGCTTTTTCTGTTAGTTTCATGATTTTATCTTAATGCACCTGAGTGCAAACCTGCTTTTATCTAAAGTTGCTTGATCCTACGCTGTTATAGGTGAGCTTTATAGAGTAATAGAATACTAAATACAGATATTCGTTTAGTTGGCGATAAATCGCCGGAATATTGTGGCGTTTGGCAATATATTCAGTCATGTGAAACTGTACATGGATTGCGATTTTTCTTTTCCGAAGCCATGCAATATTTTTCGCCATTCATTGGGGGTGACGTTAAACCGTTTCTTAAAATGCATGCGTAGTGACGTGGCATTGGTAAAATCGACCTGATCCGCAACTAAATTAATCGGTAGCTCTGTCGATTCTAATAGCTCCTGACTGCGCTGTAGTTTCTCTGAGAGTAACCAGTCCCCAACAGACATTCCCGTCGCATTGTGAAATTGGCGAGTGAATCAGCCTGCCCCATTGATGAATCTAAAACCAAGCCATTTTTCTCGGCAACAACAGTTTCAGCCTCGAACAGGCAGATGTAGCAAAATGGGCTGCATTAATCGCAACCCGTTTTAACTATGCATTCAACCATGCGACGATTGCATCGGTTTTCGGAATTCCTCCCGA
>JBNMOT010000211.1:0-3954 GCA_051275515.1 Oleispira sp.
GAACGATATACAAACCCATCGAACTCATACTCTTTGACATCGCGTCAATGACGTCACGATCATTTTTCATTGTTCCTACAATTTTTCCGTATACAAAGCCGGGAATGGCAAATGTGACGAAGATATAGACGACAATTCCTTTCAGAAAAGGAGAGCCTTTTACTAAGCCAGTTTCTTGATTTCGTAAAATCCCATCAACAGGTACCACCGTCATTGCGAGAATGCCAATTAACACAAGAAAACTCAACCCTGCCCACTTCATGCCTCTAATTTCCAGTGCTGAAGGGCTATCTAGTTGCTGTTTACCTAAGTCTATCGATGCATCATCAGGGTTATATTTGCCTAGCCTCGGTTCTACTATTTTTTCAGTAACAAAAGCGCCCATTGCAGCAACAGCGAAGGTACTAATAATCATAAAGTACCAATTAACTTCAGCACTAACCGTGTAATCAGGATCAATAATGCGCGCTGAACTTTCAGTAAATCCGGCAAGCAGTGGATCCACAGTTCCAATTAGAATATTAGCACTATACCCAGCAGATACCCCTGCGAACGCAGCAGCCAAGCCAGCCAACGGATGTCGACCTAGCGAATGAAAAATCATTGCAGCAAGGGGTATCATGACCACATAGCCCAATTCTGACGCCGTGTTAGAAACCACACCCGCAAAAACAACAACCACCGTAACCATGCGTGGCGATGCATTCATTACCATTGAGCGCATTATTGTACTGAGCAATCCAGAATGTTCAGCCAGCGACACGCCAAGTATGGCAACCAGTACAGTACCAAGGGGTGCGAAGCCGGTAAAATTGGTAACTAAACCAGTTACAATTCGGCGTAAGCCATCAGCATCGAGAAGTGAAATAACTTCAATCATGCCGTCTGCATCTCGGCCGCTACTGCCGATTGGACGAGGGTCCGCGACGCTAACCTCGAAGTAGCCTAATATGCCGCTCAGAAAGACAATAAGCACTGCCAAAATGGCGAATAAAGTTATCGGGTGAGGAAGAAGATTACCTAGCCACTCAACGGTAGATAAAAATCGAGAAAACCAACCAGATTTAGATAAATCTTGAGGCGGTTTAGATGACGGGCTTGAAGGTGAATTACGGCTAGTCAACTGTCACTCTCTTTTATTATTGTTATCAGGGCGTCAAAGGATACATAAAATACGCAGGCATATCATAAAAAAATGAAAATAAGCGACTTTCATTTAAAATCACAATAAAATAATGGGACAAAAACAGAGTGATAATTTACACCATGTATGGACTCACCAAAACTACAAAAGTAGGGCTCTGCATCGATAGATAAATGGTGAAAAGTGGTCAAATTGCATCATTAGTTGCCGCGTATGTAATGTGGCACAGTGTTCTGAGCTCTAATCAAAGTAGTTGAACAAAACCAAGATAAAAAAAGGGGCAGTGTTAATTAATTCCGAAGAATCAATCAACACTGCCCCTTTGCTAGGCTTTAAAGAATATTACTTCTTTTTGCCTGATTGTGAGTTTAAATAATTAAAGAACTCGCTGTCAGGCTCTAATACGATTACGTCTTGCTTACTATCAAACGCATTTCTGTACGCGTCCATACTTCTTAAGAACGAGTAGAACTCAGGATCCTTAGAGAATGTGTCAGCATAGATTTTAGCTGATTGCGCTGCACCTTGACCACGTAACTGACGCGCATTTCTCTCTGCGTCTGCCAACATGATCGTCACTTTAGCATCAATATTCGCACGGATAATCTCACCTTGCTCTTTACCTTCAGAACGATACTCTCTCGCTGCTGCAGCTCGTTCCGAACGCATACGATTGAATATTGACTCACTAATTTCAGTAGGCAAATTAATCTGTTTAACTCGCACATCGACAACTGTAATACCCAATTCGTCAGAACTACCTGAAGCCAATGTTGCGGCCGCAGCCATTAATTCACTGCGTTCACCAGATACTATCTGCTTGATTGTACGAGAGCCGAATTCAGAACGAAGACCGTTGTTTACTTTCTGTTTCAGTAAGCTCTCTGCTTGAAATTTATCACCACCAGTTGATAAGTAATAACGCTCAAAGTCTTCGATTCTCCACTTAACGTAAGAGTCGACGATCAAATCTTCCTTCTCTATCGTCACGAAACGGTCTGGTTGCTCATCCAGCGTTTGGATACGAGCGTCCAGTATTTTCACCGTATCAAATACAGCTAATTTAAATTGCAGACCGGGTGTATAAATCTGAGTTTTACCTTCATCATCAGCAACTACTTTACCGAAGCGAACCACGATAGCACGGGTTCCCTCCTTCACCACGAAAATAGATCCGTAACCGATGGCTAGCAGGATGATTATTACTATCGCTAATAAATTCTTCATGCTTTAGTTTCTCCCCTGTCTAATGCTGCGTGAATCGTTATCTTGCGTACTGTTCAACAACTCTTCTGCTGCTGGTGAGTTGCGCAAACCTTCCAATGTATTTCTGTTTTGAGCACGTTGTGCTTGTGTCTGTGAAGTTGAGCGATCCATAATCTTATCCAAAGGTAAGTACATCATGTTGCCACTCCCCTCCGTATCAACAATGATTTTGCTGGTACTGGAAAACACCTCTTCCATTGTCTCAAGATATATACGCTGTCTAGTCACGATTGGCGCAGCTTGATATTGTGGGAGTAACTCCTCGAAGCGAGCCACTTCACCTTGAGCTTCCAATATAGAACGCTCTTTAAAAGCCTGTGCTTCTTCATTCATTCGATTGACTTGTCCGCGAGCTCGGGGTTCAATTTCTCTCGCATAGGCTTCAGCTTCGCGGATAAATCGAACTTCATCTTCCTGAGCAGCAATAGCATCGTCAAACGCGGCTTTTACTTCTTGCGGAGGACGTGCGTCTTTAAAGTTCATGTCGATAATCGAAACACCAATGTTATAGGCACCAACAATGCTGTTCAATTCATCACGAACACGTTGTCTAGCGTCCTCACGTCCATCAGTTAAAATATCATCCATTTTCATATGGCCGACAACATAACGGATAGCACTATCTAATGCTTGGCTTAAGCTTTGCTCTGGGTCAGTAACCGAGAATCTCCAAAGATACGGGTCAGCAATGCGATATTGCATCTCCATTTCTACACGCACCATGTTTTCGTCTTCAGTCAACATTGCACCAGCAGAACCCAACGAGCTAATATTTTGTACGTTTATAGGAATAATTTCATCAATAAACGTCATCTTCCAGCTTAAACCAGGCTGCGCTAATTGCCCCGTATTTTCGCCAAATCTCAATATCACACCGCGTTCGGCTTCTTTAATGGTATAAAAACCACTCAAGCCCCAAACAACAACGATAATAGCAGCAAGTAAACCCAGCCCTAAGCCAGTATAACTTTTGCCGTTACCACCGCCGCCACTGCCGCCAGATTTAGTAAACTTGCTAAATAAATTTTTCAGTACTTCGTCAAGGTCAGGAGGACCTTGCTCTTTACCGCCGCGATTTTTCCAAGGGTCGTTTTTATCACCACCCGGCTCATTCCAAGCCATATAAACACTCCAAAATTATAGTCATTTTTGCTTACGTTTTCGTTTTACTCATATTAGTACTAGAACCTGATCGGATTAGATTATTAAATTTTCAAAAACCGCTACAAAATGTAATTATTGAGACGATTATCCAATTCTTTATCTATTTTGTTCCAATCACTCTCTAGCATTTTAATCTCAACCAGCCAATCTCCATCTTCTGCATAGCTTTGTTGTGCAATGCAATTAAGATTATAGAGCATTCCACGCAACCTGCCTTCATTTGGAGGAACTTTTAACTGATGTTCGACCATTTCCCTTTGTAGACATTCAGTGAGGGCATTTTTTAATAAATCAATACCTAAACCTTCTTGCGCTGAAATCCAAACACGAATTGGACGACCTGTATCGTCACGATCAATTTTTGGTACAACGCCCTCAAG
>JBNMOT010000212.1:0-3948 GCA_051275515.1 Oleispira sp.
AGGTTCAGCCTTCGATCTGTCTTTAGTAGCAGTATTATTCTACCTACAGCGGTAACCAGCATGAGTACAGAAGGGCAAATGTAAGTACAGTGACAATGGGACTCGTGAATTGCGTCGTTACAATAATCGATTTTTTACATGACCGTTCTAACAACGTTAAACTCAACGCGGTTGTTACGATGCAACGCGTGGACTTATCGATTATAACGCGGGATACGTTCTGGATTTTAATGCTATTTTTTGCTTATAATGACGACATATGTCAATATTTTTTAGTACATTGATGTTACTAATATCGGCTGAGCGTAGCATGTGATTTGAAATGTCTTTTGTCCTGAACCAAGGTGTCATCTTCTATAAAGAGAAAGATTATCTTTTGATACTTTTAACTATTACTATTATTTTTATTTATTTATATTAGGAAAAAGTATTAAAAATATGAGTTTTCCGTCCTAAAAAGACTTATATTAGTGTAAATTTTTGTTAAATTAAATTTATTTTTCAAAAAGACAAAAAGAGTCTTGATTTTATAAACAGACGGTCGTTTTATAGTAAATACTTATCGACTAAAACAATAAAAATTTTAAGGGTCTCCCTATGCCAAAGAAGCCATTTACGCCAGAGGAAGTTGCAGCTCAACGCCAACGCATTATGGACAGCGCATCGCAAGTGATGGCAGATGTCGGTTTTCACCATTTGTCTATGCGTAAGTTGGCGAGTCAACTGGGGATGACCGCCAGTAACATTTATAATTATTTTCCCAATAAAGAAGTGTTGTTCATTCAAACACGATTGCATGGCTTTGAGATTTTCTTTGCTGATATGAATGAACAAATGGGTGCTGCTGTGAATGCAAAGCAAGCTTTGCAGCAGTTTGCACGTTTGTTGATAGGATTTGCCCAGCAGGACCCAGGTTATTACCAATTGATGTTTCAGCCGCCTCGATTAAATTTAAAAGAGACTGAGCACGTTGATCAAGAGTTAGAGATGCAGTTGGCGCGTCTGGTTGAAGAGTGGCAGCGCCATTTGATGACCTTAATTATTGATGCGATTCCTGCAATGTCTGGTCAAGGAGATAATCGCCAGAAGCAATTAGCATTATTCTTTACGGCTTCGATTCATGGCTTAGTCGATACGTATCATTATCGTGCGCTATCTATCTTGATGGATTCAGTTGACTTAATACCTGAGGACATTGTGGAGTGCCATCTCCAATGGTTACTGAACGCGGTCACTCATCAGGCTGAACAGTTAGTTTAACTAACATTCTAGCCATTAGGATCTTTGCCTTCAAGGTTGTAGACGAAGGCAAGAATTTCTGCAATTGTGATATACAATGCTTGAGGAATTTCATCCCCTAATTCTAATTTACTTAGCCATTGACTAAGCTCTGCATTTTCATAAATAGGCACTTGTGCTTGTAAAGCCAGTTCAATAATCGCTTGTGCCAACTCATCATCACCTTTAGCCGCTATTGTTGGAGCCTGCTTGCCATCATAACTTAAAGCAATCGCTTGCTTTGCGTTTAATAAGCTTTCGGGTATTTCATTTATTCGTTCTTTTTTCATACCTCTCTCACTTTTTAAGTTCCTCTTCTTTTATGTTTCTATGTCGATTAAACGCTGCTCAATAGTCTGTTTCTGCTTACTCAGTGTGCCATGACGAGACTGGATATCGCTAACAATAATTCCTTGCTCAGTTAGACGCTCACGTAATGGCTGCACATGATAGGAGAGTTGATTTAGGGCAGACGATGATTCTGACCAAAAGGTAGTATTGCACTCGTTCTCAAACATGGATATTTCGATACCCAGTTCACCCAATTTTGGTAAGTTAAAGTGAAGATTAATAAACCAGTGGGTCTTTTTCTCACCTTGAGAATTCTCTTTCTCTTCTTTATTTATGAAAAATTCAATTAATTGTAATTGCTGTTGCTGATGTATTAAAAGCGGCAGCCATTGTTGGTTTTGAGGTGTCGTGAGGTTGGGGCTATTCGCAGTACTATTATCGGATTGTTGCGATTGTATGCCTTGTTCACGTTCAATATGGCCAAGTAAGTTTTGTAATGTACGTAAGAAAACGGCTTCGTTACCGCTGCGTTCAGGCCAATTTAAGGGGGTTCGCATTGCTGAGTCTGATGGGTTTGCCGAATTGTTCAATATTTGGCTTAACGCAAATTTATTATTCGAACTTGGGTTTTGCAGCAGAGGATCTTTTAATAGCTCACTCAGTGTTGAATATGCTTGGTTATTAAGCAATGGGTTTTGCCAATTATTAACGGCGTGATTCAATGGATTACTGACGGAGGTCGGGTTGATTACACTCATGTTTTTTTGATTTGAATCTGCTACTAGGCTGGTCATCAAGGCGGATGAGCTGTCTATTTTCGTATTTTTTGGGTCTACTTTTAAATTAACGGGTAATGCTTGGCTGCTTTTCTCTAAGCTTTGAGCGGTATTTTTTACAATATTATTTAAGTCTACTTTTGACAGAGGTTCTGCGCTCTTTGAAAAGATCTTTTGCTGAATTCGTTGCAACTGTTGAAAAATACTATTGGCATTTTTTTCAGTGGCCGAACTTTGAGGCGCCTTGTTAAGGACTGCGAACTGTTGGGCAAGCTGGCTTAATTGGGTTTCTGCACGTACCCCCGTATTATTAAGCGCATTGCGTAAGCCAGTGCTCGTACTAATATCACCAGCACTGGGCAGTTGTTGCAGCCAAGCTTTGACTTGTTGAACGGGTGAGGACATCGAAGGTGCGGTAAGCTCGGTTGAAGCCACTTTACTATTAAATGCCTGGTTCTTAATTAAGGTTTGATTGGCTAACGATTGGTAGGCCAAATTGGCTAAGGCTTGCTTTGTTGTTGGAGTATTCGGACTCTGCACTGGAGCATTTTGTGTATTCCCATCCATTTTAGGAGGAACGCTGGAATCAATTATTTGTGTTTTGGTGAAAAGGCTTTCCACTTTAGTATCTATTACGCTGCTAGTAGCGGCTTTCGTGGCGGGATTAGTGGCGGGATTAGTGGCGGGATTATTATTGGGCATTAACAGGCTGAGTTTATCAATTAATTTTGCCAATCCTTGCGCTTTAATATGGGGAATACGATCGGCCAGCAATTGTTGCATCGCTAACTGAGCGGGGGCTTGAATCAGCGGTTTAGTGTGTACTTGAGAAAAACGTTGGGATTGATCGTTAGGGTTAACGATGATTTTTAATGCTGGTCCAGGCATGACTTTAACGTCGAGTTGACTGCCTTTCTTAAAGTTTTCTGTGCTGATCGTTTCAAGTAGCTGCTGACCGATCTTTAACATAACTCTGAAACGCTGCTCATTGACAGCGCTTACGTCAATCGAGCCACTTCTATTATTTGACTCGCTATTGCCTTGAGATGCTTGTTGATTTTGACGTGTTATTTTACTGGGTGATTTATTTTGTTCAGGCGTTGCTTTAATCGCCTTGGAAGATACAACCTCTGCGTTTAGAATGGGTGCGGAGGTTCTCTCCGTCTGCGCGGCAACTACGTTGACCAATTTGGGGTTTATAAGGGGAACTCTATCCATAAATTTAGTGCTTTAAACCGTGATAACATATTGATTATAGAAGGTTAATGAACCATAAATGCGCTACTATTGTATCTCATTTATGGTATTTAAAATTATCGACCTACTTAGATCAATCTTGAGGTTTACATTTAGTACCTGCGAGCATTGAAACTGTTTATAATACTGGCATAAATTAGTTAATAACTCAGCAATAGATATAGGACGTGTATGACCCGCGCAGATCCTGTCGATCAATTCAACAGGTTTACCTTTAATTCCGAACTATCGGCTCGTAACGTGAGTTGCGAAAGAGATGATCGTATCTTATTCGAAGATTTAAACTTTTCGGTAAAAACAGGCGATCTTATTCAGTTGGTGGGTCCTAACGGTGCCGGTAAAACAA
>JBNMOT010000213.1:0-3369 GCA_051275515.1 Oleispira sp.
TTTAACCGCTTCATCTTGAAATGCAGGTAAGGCATCGGCAGTGGTTGGAATGTTCTTTAACCCGCGCTCTTCAACAGCAGCAGTATGCCATTCTGAGGAATAACCATCGCCTCCAAAAATCACATTTCCATGTGCTTCCATTAATTCTTTTAATACGGTAATTACCGCTTCAGACTGCTCTTGGCCTGATTTTAATGCCGCATCAAGTTTTTCTGCAATCCAATTAAGCGAGTCCGCTAGTACCGTGTTCATTGCAACTAATGGACCTGAAACAGACTGAGAAGACCCAACAGCACGGAATTCAAAACGGTTACCGGTAAAAGCAAACGGCGACGTTCTATTTCGGTCACCTGGGTCGCGTGTGAATGACAATATTTGGTCTAGACCTAAATCCATTAAGCCTCCGCCTGTGGTTGGCTTTAAGCTACCTTTCTGAATATCTTTAAACACTTTCTCTAACTGGTCGCCTAAATAAACAGATAAAATTGCTGGCGGCGCTTCGTTTGCCCCTAAGCGATGGTCGTTGGCGGCAGATGCGATGACTGCGCGTAATAAAGGACCGTGTATATGAACGCCACGAATGACGGCGCCACAGAATAGTAGAAAGTTAAGGTTTTTCTCTGGCGTGTTACCTGGGTCTAACAAGTTACCTTGTGTTGAATTACCCACTGACCAATTAACATGCTTACCTGAACCATTAAGGCCAGCAAAAGGTTTTTCGTGTAACAAAGCAAGGAACCCGTGCTTTTTCGCTGTGATCTTTAACACTGTCATCAACAGTTGCTGGTGATCGGCTGCTACGTTAGCGGCTTCAAAATAAGGCGCTAATTCAAATTGCCCGGGTGCAACTTCATTATGATGAGTTTTCGCAGGAATACCTAGTCGATATAACTGGTCTTCAAAGTCTTGCATAAAAACCTGAACACGCTCTGGAATGGCGCCAAAATAATGGTCATCAAACTGTTGTCCTTTCGCGGGTGCTGCACCAAAAAGAGTACGTCCAGCAAGCAATAAGTCTGGACGACTGTTTGCAAAATTCTCATCAATCAAGAAATACTCTTGCTCTGCACCACAGCTAGAGTTCAAGGTTGTAATATCAGTTTCACCCATTAAACCCAATACTTTTTGAGCCGCTTCATTCATCGCCGAGTTTGAACGTAGCAGTGGGATTTTTTTATCCAACGCTTCGCCCGTCCATGACATAAACACACTGGGGATCATTAAGGTTGCGCCGTTCGACGTATGCATAATATAGGCAGGGCTAGTAGGATCCCATGCGGTATAACCACGGGCGGCATTCGTCATCCGCAAGCTCCCATTAGGAAACGAAGAGCCATCAGGCTCGCCTTTAATTAATAAGCTACCGGTGAATTCTGTTATTGCGTCACCTTCAGCATTGGTGATAATAAATCCATCATGCTTCTCAGCGGTTGCATTGGTCATTGGGTAGAAAATATGTGAGAAAAATTTAGCCCCTTTAGAAAGCGCCCAGTCCTTCATTGCTGCCGCGACAACGTCGGCAGTGGCTGTATCTAACACCGCACCGGTTTTAACTGTTTTTTTCATCGCTTTAAACGCGTTCTTCGATAACGACTCTTCCATTTTAGAAAGATTAAAAACGTCGCAAGCCCATATTTTGCTCAATGGCTCAGGCATTTGAAGATCTTTTGGTTGTGCGTTAGTGATCGCACTGATCGCCGCTAGTCTTGAAGCATTTCCACTCATGTTTTTCTCCAATGTAATGATTTAAAAGTCGTGTCGCTTATTTTTAAAAAGCATAAAAACCAAGTTTCTTAATTTACTTAGCTGCAAACGTGCATGAATTCTGCCTTTGCTAACCACGCACCAAAAGAAACGTATATATCCAATTAACGCAATTTTCGAACCAGTCTTTTAGTTTGGTAAGTAAATTACTGTTAAATTATTGAATTATATAGATAAATTAGATGTTTATTTTACTAATATGACATAAAAATAAATATTCGCTCGGCAATTATGACCTATAAAAATGCACATAACTATATATTGCACCAAATAAGAGCGGTACAAGGTGTGTCGCTTTATTAGCAGGCCGATATTTTGACCTGAATTCTCATAACGTCCACCTTTTTCATAAGCTAAATCAGGGCTGTACTTAAAAACCTTAACTTAGGGTGTTTTCATAGAAATTATTGCGTTAATACAGGCGGTAAATATGAGAACGATTCAGCATTTAATTAAGAACTTAACTAGAAATTTCGCATAAAAAACTAAGAATAGCCCTCTATTCATCATATTTTTAGTAGTACCTCAACTATTGTCGATATAACCATATCTGCACCTATTTTAAATATGCGTGACTGAATCGGCATTATTAAATGTAACTTTATGTACATTTTTATTGTATTTAGGATGCATACTCTAATTTTTAAAGCTAAATTCCCCACATAAAGTAGGATTTCACACAAATTAAGTGTGTCACGTTTTTTTTTAAACATGGAGTTGTATTGTTATGCCATCAAAGTTGTTCCGTTTTTTCATTATCCTTTCCGTCACCACACTCGTTGGCTGTAAAGCTGAATTAAACCCTGAATGGAGTCTTTTCTATACCCAAGCCCAAAGTGATGAAAATAGAGTCGAGTGGCTTTCTAATGTGGCCGTCGACACATTTGGCGATGTACTAACGGCTGGTCAGACCATTACAACAGGAGCCAACAGAGAGGCAAATGTACTACTGGTAAAACATGATGATAATGGTGATCTTATTTGGGCCAGTGAATACAATTTTGCAGACGAAACTTATCGTAGTGATGATAAAACGACTGATATGGTGCTAGATGATGACGGCAATACTTATTTAGTCGGCGTGCAGTATATTGTTGAAAACGACCAAGGTCGCTCGGGGTCATTTTTGATGAAGTTTGATCGCTTTGGCGATGTGGCATGGGCTCAGCAGTTAAGTACTGAAGAAGATGCACGCGATATCGAAATCAGTGATAACAAACTATATGTGACAGGCTATGCCACCCAAGTATTCGACCTAAGTGGTCAACGTTTACTAAATATTACTCACCCCGATGCAAAAGCATGGGATATAGAAATTGATGGTGCCGGAAGTATGTATGTCGTGGGCTACGCTGCAGCAAGTAAATTCAATGAAAACGGCGTTCAACTTTGGACAGTTTCGCTTCCTGAAGAGCTTAGCCATCAAGCTTCCATTGCTATAAACGCTGACGGCTCAGTAGTGATTGCGCACAATCAAACTGACCGATCGACACGCATTGCGGCGATATCAGATATAGGAACACCACAATGGAGCAAAACCTATTCGCCTTCACAGCAAAGTTACGGAATTCCTGGGCCAGCACTTGTTAATACAGACTGGCATGG
>JBNMOT010000214.1:0-3240 GCA_051275515.1 Oleispira sp.
TTCTTGTCTTAATCATACCGTGCGCTCCGTTTTACTCAACAGCATATCGCCAACAGACTCTAACGGAATCTGCATAGGATAGACGTGCTCATCACGGTCGACATGAATATCCATGAAGACAACTTGATCTTTCATTGCAAAACACTCTTCTAACTTACTCATTAACTCTTCGCGCTTAGTCACCTTTATGCCTACGTGGCCATAAGCTTCAGCTAATTTAACAAAATCTGGCAATGAATCTTCATATAAGATCTCAGAGTAACGACCTTCATAATTCATATCTTGCCACTGTTTAACCATACCTAGGGCTTGGTTATTAATATTAATGATTTTGATGGGCAAGCCATATTGCTTAAGTGTCGATAGCTCTTGAATACACATCTGCACGCTACCCTCACCAGTAATACAGACAACAGTCTCGTCCATAAAGGCAATTTGAGCGCCCATAGCCGCTGGAATACCGTAGCCCATAGTACCGAGGCCACCAGAGGTAACCCACTTACGGGGCTTATCAAATAAATAATACTGTGCGGCAAACATTTGATGCTGGCCGACATCGGTAGTAACAATCGCCTCGCCTTTTGTGACTTTATAAACGGCCTGTACCACTTCTTGAGGCTTAATCATTTCGCTCTGGTCATCAAAACGATTTTTTGTATAAATACCGTGCTTTTGGCGCCACTCGTTAATCGACTTCCACCAAGAGGCTAGTGCCTCTTGGTCAACGGTATCTTTACCTTTTTCGATCAGAGGCATCATTTGCGCCAAAATAGTATCCGCTGGACCAACAATAGGAATGTCGGCAGCAATTGTTTTAGAGATAGAGGTCGGATCGATATCAATATGCACGATCTTGGCATTTGGACAAAACTTATCGAGAGAGTTAGTCACGCGATCATCGAAGCGCGCGCCGACACAAAAGATTAAGTCACTTTTGTGCATCGCCGTATTTGCCTCGTAAGTACCATGCATTCCTAACATTCCAACAAACTGCTCATCAGTACTTGGATATGCCCCTAAACCCATTAAGGTACTCGTAATTGGATAACCCAACATTTTAATCATTTTGGTGACAAGTTCAGGCGCATCCCCATGAATTGCACCACCGCCGATATAAAACATTGGCTGCTTCGCAGCCAATATAGCGTTTACGGCTTTTTTAACTTGACCACTGTGACCTTTTTGCACAGGGTTGTAAGAACGCATAGAAACCGATTCTGGGTAGTGATACTCAAAGGTTTTATTGGGAGCCGTATAATCTTTAGGTATGTCGATAACAACAGGACCTGGGCGGCCGGTTGACGCAATATAATAAGCCTTTTTGACGATTTCAGGGATATCCGCCGGGTTTTGCACCATAAAGCTGTGCTTAACAATGGGACGAGAAACACCGATCATATCGGTTTCTTGGAAGGCATCTTGACCGATCTTATCGCTGGGCACTTGGCCTGAGATAACAACCATCGGAACCGAATCCATAAAGGCTGTTGCAATCCCAGTAATCGCATTCGTCGCACCGGGGCCAGATGTTACCAGCACCGTACCGACTTTACCGGTCACGCGCGCGTATGCGTCGGCGGCGTGGGTAGCCGCTTGTTCGTGACGCACTAATATATGTTTAACTTTCTCTTGCCTGTAAATTGCATCGTAAATATGCAAGGCGGCACCACCGGGGTAACCAAACATTAAATCCACACCTTCATCTGCAAGGGCGCGAATAAGCATATCTCCACCTGAGAGCATTTCCACTTAAATAACCTCTATCACTGTCATGATTAAAAATAAGAATATTAAACTAATAGTCAACCGGGCCATTTATAATGACAACTAACTGCAACGCGACAAATAGATGAGATCTACTCGGCATACAGCCAACATATGTTTTTAAAAATCACATGTATAAGTTGTTATTGTTTAACATTCGAGAAAGCAATGTTTTTAGACGTAAAAATCTAAAAATTTGCTTGCGGAAGGGGCCATGAACTAACCGGTAAGTTAGCAGTTCAGGGGTTGTTCGTAATAAGCGGTAACTTATCAGATCAAGCCCATAAACCTCAGCTTGGAGTGTGGTTTACGCCTCACACCGCAGTAAATAAAAAATTGCACAATCATTAACGGTACAATTAGATTAAATTATAATGATTATTTATCGACAAGCAACCTAATAGCGTTATTTTTAGACAATAATATAAAATCACAAAGTAACGACATCATATACTGTTAGATTTAAGCACAACCCTGCTCCTTTAAAGTAAGTGCGGATAATATTTATAAGATAGATTATCAATACTGTCTTTTTTCATAAAAGCTTTATTTGAATGCTTTTATACAGCTATAGTATTGATTCAGGCGGTAGCATTTAAAAACCAACAATGACCGTTTACATCTTGGCAAGGTATAAACCTTTACAGCTCATATCTGGCTGACATTGTTTAATGCCAACAATGAGCCAGTATTAGCATCTAAAGTAAAACTCTCGAGAAGATATTTTGAAAGAATGTAATCAGTGCGGTAAATGCTGTATCAATTATAGTGATGGTGGTTTGTCGGCAACGGCAGATGAAATCGAATTTTGGGAGATATTTCGACCTCATATATCAAAGTATGTGAGTGGCGGGAAAATTTGGATGGACCCCACGACTGGCAAACAAATTAGCCGCTGCCCATGGTTAGAAAAACTGCCCGACCAAGAAAAATATACCTGCAACATTTATCACGATCGTCCAGACGACTGTAAGCACTACCCCGTTACTATTCCACAAATGATTAACGATGAATGTGAGATGCTAGAGCTAAAAGATTTATCCCAACCCAAGCTTGCGCAGCGTACTTTAGATAAGCTGATGATTGACAGCCGCCCTACCTACCTTTTTAAATAAGCCACCTAGGATCAACTAAGCCTACTTTCATTTTTAGAGGGATAACTCAATAGCAAATACATACCACACTGAACAACATTTATAGTTAAGAGTGAAAGTTTTGGGTAACATCTTGACCCCAATTAGCGTTATATTATAACATAACACCAATTTTCACCAAAGGAAGTCATTTATGTTTAGCATTAAGTATCTTTTATTTAGCCTAGCCTTTTTACCAGTAGTGTCGATGTCTGCTGACAAGCATGTTCATGGAGAAGCCCAGCTATTTATTGCTATTGATGGCAATCAAGTGTTGCTAGAGCTTGAGTCGCCTGCAGATAATATCATTGGCTTTGAGCATGCCCCAGCCACAGAACGTCAA
>JBNMOT010000215.1:0-3190 GCA_051275515.1 Oleispira sp.
ATTGTTGCAGTTGGTCGGGATATGTGCGAATTACTTTCTCTCAAAGTTAAAGGCAATTCTCGAGTTCATTATATACCAAACTGGGCTGACCATAACGGGGTCGATTTAATCTCAAAGAATGATTCTAAAGTTCTTAAAAAACTTAATTTAACTCAATCTAAATCTATAATCTTCCAATTTTTTGGGAATATAGGCAGGTTGCAAGATGTTTATGGGCTTCTCGAAGCCATTAAGCTTACGAAAGCTAAAAATTCAAAGTTTATATTTATTGGTAATGGTTCAGAAGCTGATGCCATCGATTCAATTATTCAAAATGGAATGGACGACCGAATTCATTTCTATGGTAAGTGTGAAATGTCTGAGAAAGATCATGCCTTAAGTGCCTGTGACGTAGCATTTGTTTCTTTAAAAGAAGGTATGCGAGGTTTAGCCGTTCCTAGTAAATCTTATTTCTCACTTGCCGCCAATAAACCAATCATTGTAGTTGGGGATGACGGTTCTGAATTGAGACAGTTAGTTGATGACTACCCTATTGGTTGGGGTTGTAGCTCTGGTAAACCAATCCTATTAGCAAAGCTGATTGATGATATTTGCCAAAATCCTAATCAACTATTATCTATGTCGCCTCGTGAGAGTTTAGTTAACCACTTTTCAGAGGCTAAGTCTCTGAACGAAATTAAAAAATTGATTCTAACGTATATGTGAAAATGATATGAAAATGTTACTAACTGGTGCGACTGGTTTTGTAGGTAGAAACTTGGAGTCCATCTATTCAGAGTTATTCCGATCTGTAATTAGAAATGGTGAAAGTCACTCCTTTGAAGATGCTTATTTAATCGATAGTTTAAACCGTTATACTAAGTGGGATGGTTCTTTTGACAATTGTGAAGCAGTAATCCATCTTGCAGGTCTAGCACACTCAAACAATTTTTCGAAAGAAGATTACCAATCCATAAATGTTGATGGTACGCTGCATTTAGCAACAGAAGCTGTTAAAGCAGGCGTTAAGCGTTTTGTATTTGTGAGTTCTATAGGTGTAAACGGCACCTCAACAAAGCTAATACCTTTTATGTTTAATTCAGAGGCTAATCCTCATAATGCTTATGCTCAATCTAAATATGATGCTGAAGTGGGCTTGCAAAAAATTGCTGTTGATACAGGTCTTGAAGTTGTGATTGTTCGACCTACTTTAGTTTATGGCTCTAATGCACCTGGCAATTTTGGATCGCTAACCAAGCTAGTTAAAACATTACCGTTTCTTCCTTTTAGCTTGGCTGACAATAAGCGAGACTTCATCGCGGTGCAAAATTTGGCCAGCTTACTAATAACTTGTGCTAAGCATCCAAATGCAGCAGGTCATACTTTTTTAGCTTCTGATGGTGAAACTGTTTCTATTAAAGAGTTCACTAATGCGATAGCAGGGGGGGTAAATAAAAATTTAATTCAACTTCCTGTTCCTGTTAGCCTTATGAGGTTATCTGCTCGTTTAATGGGTAAATCCGCAATGGCGGAACAATTACTAGGTAATTTACAGGTGGATTCATCTAATGCTCAGGAAGTTTTAGGCTGGACTCCCCCTTACACAATGAAGCAAGCAATGGCTTCACTTTCTGAGAAAACTAAATGATTCGTGTATTAGATTTTTTTGCTGCATTCTTCGGTTTACTTATTTTATGGCCTGTTTTACTGGTTGTTACCTTTATTGGCATGTTTGATACTGGTTCACCAATTTTTGTTCAAACTCGTGTAGGCAGAAATAAAAAACCGTTTAAATTGATAAAGTTTCGTACTATGTCGGTTGAAACACAATCAGTAGCTAGTCACTTAGCCAGTAATGCTTCGATTACAAAATTGGGGAATTTTCTGCGTAAAACTAAAATTGATGAGTTACCACAACTGATTAACGTGGTTAAAGGTGAAATGAGTTTAGTTGGTCCTCGTCCTAATCTTTTTAATCAAGAAGAGTTAATTAAAGAGCGTGATACATTAGGTGTTTATGATGTATTGCCTGGCGTGACGGGTTTAGCTCAAGTTCAAAATATCGATATGTCGACACCCAAGTTGTTAGCTGAGACTGATAAGCAGATGATTGATACTCTTAATATTAAAAATTACTTCAAGTATATTTTGATGACTGTTACCGGTAGTGGCTCAGGTGATGCAGTAAAATAGTGCTATTGGTGAATGCTCGATTGGGTCTGGCGTCTACTATGATAATGTTGTCTCAATGTATCCTACTTGCTAGGTAATTTGTCTCATCAATTTTTCTTGCTTTGTCATGATCAAGCCTATATCAGTCAATGTCTTATTGAATATTGTGTTGATATAGGCTTTTCACTATCATATAACTTTTATCAGTAATGTACACTCGTGTTAAACTCGATGTTTTGACTGGTTATACAAGCTTTTATGTAGATAAGATTTTTTATTATTATGAATGTTATTAATTTGGAGCGCGAAATGGATTTTTTGCAACGTATTTTCTCTTTACCTCGTCCTCAGAAACGCATGGTAAGTCTATTTGTTGATTCATTCTTTTTAGTTTGTGCTTTTTGGGCTGCATTATTAGTCCGACTTGATGATATTAGCGTGTTGAGCAATGCTACCTTTTGGCTGGTCATTTCAATCGTTCTACCCATAAGTTTAGTATTATTTGCCAAATTAGGCCTTTACCGCGCAGTGCTGCGTTACATGGGCTTACAAGCGCTTGTTGCCATTGTCATTGGGGTGACTGTTTCAACCATTACATTAGTGTTAGTGTCTTTTTATGCTGAAGCTAATATTCCTCGCACGGTTCCGTTAATATATGCTGCATTTTCATTAGTTTTTATTGGTGGTTCAAGAACAATTGTACGCTCCATTGTTGGTTCTGGAATGAAACGTACCGGTGAACCGGTAATCATTTATGGTGCTGGCGTGAGTGGCCGCCAATTATTGACTTCGTTGGTTCAAAGCCATGAATATCATCCTTTTGCTTTTGTCGATGATGACGTGTCATTACATGGTACGGTTATTCAAGGGGTTCATGTTCATTCTCCTTCCATTATTCGTAAGTTGATTAAGCAAAAATCAGTCACAAAAGTGCTACTTGCCATGCCAAGCGCCACTCGAGCTAAACGTCAGGCGATATTGACTCGTCTTGAACCTTTAGCCGTTCAGGTACTCACTATTCCTGCAATGTCTGATCTTG
>JBNMOT010000216.1:0-3104 GCA_051275515.1 Oleispira sp.
TTATTAGTGGGCTCATTGCTTTTTCCTGTCGGTTTTATCATGCTTTACTTGATGAAGTTTGACTTATTAACGGGTGTGTTTACGTTAGTACCTTTAGCCTATCTTGATAAACGCCCGGGCGTTACTCCGGCACGTATTTTACGCAACTGGGGTTTGGTTTTTGTTGGTAACTTTGCGGGTGCCATGACGACTGCATTTTTAGTCTCATTTATTTTAACGTATGGTTATGCAATAGACGGCGGCGCAGTTGCGGCAAAAGTAGCCTCAATTGGTGAATCTCGAACTCTGGGTTATCAAGAGCAAGGCGCTGGCGGCTGGATCACTATTTTCATCCGCGGCATGCTTTGTAACTGGATGGTTTCTATGGGCGTTGTAGGTGCGATGATATCGACCTCAGCGGGTGCTAAAATGGCCGCCATGTGGATGCCTGTTATGTTGTTCTTTTTTATGGGTTTTGAACACTCAATTGTTAACATGTTTTTATTCCCATTCTCAATGATTATGGGTGGTGAATTCACTGTTTATGATTACCTAGTATGGAACGAAATTCCTACCGTTTTAGGTAACTTGTTCGGTGGATTGTGCTTCGTAGGTTTACCTTTGTACTACACACACGTTAGAACATCTAAAAATACCAACGCTGCTTAATTAAGTTAAACAGTTAATATTAAGGCTCCGTAATAAGCATTACGGAGCCTTTTTTATTGTTATATTATAATAAATTCTATGACCGTATTCTTATAGGAGTTAAAAGGTGAATCAGCCACTTGAAGTGAGTATTGGTAGCGCAACAAATAAAGGTGTGAAGCCTATTAACCAAGATTTTATGGGCAGTTTAATTCCACAAGAACCTTCATTAAGTGCTAAGGGTATTGTGCTTGCAATGGCAGACGGCATAAGTTCTAGCCAGGTCAGTCAAATAGCAAGTCAAACGGCCATTTCAAGTTTCCTAGATGATTATTACTGCACATCAGAATCTTGGTCGGTTAAATCCTCGGTGCAAAAAGTAGTTAGGTCAATTAATTCATGGCTGTTTGCCCAAACACGCAACAGTCCCTATCGATACGAAAAAGACAAAGGTTATATTTGTACCTTTAGTGCCTTGATTTTAAAGTCTAATACAGCTCATCTTTTTCATTCGGGGGATACCCGTATTTATCGTTTATCAGGCGGACAATTAGAGCAGCTCACTGAAGACCATCGACGTGTAGTGTCTGCTGATGTGAGTTATCTATCTCGTGCATTGGGAATAGATCAAGCATTAGAAATCGACTATCAAAGTCAGTCAATTGAAAAAGGCGATATATTTATAATCTGTACCGATGGTGTTTATGAGTTTATTGATGGCCAGAAAATATCTCAACAAATAGCAATGGCAGAGTCGTTAGATCTGGCGGCTAATGCAATAATTAAGCAAGCGCTGACACAGGGCAGTGACGATAATTTAAGTATTCAAATTGTACGGGTGGAGAATGTCCCTAATTACCAATTAGATGAAGTACAGCAATTAACAAGCTTGCCAGTACCCCCCAGTTTAACCGCAAGAATGCATTTTGACGGCTATGAAATTATCCGTGAAATTTATATTAGCAGTCGAAGTCATGTGTTTTTAGCCCGAGATTTAGACAATTTACAAACAGTTGTCATTAAGACTCCGTCTGTGGAGTTACGAAATGACGCACTGTATCTTGAACGTTTCATGATGGAAGAATGGATTGCAAAGCGTGTTAATAATCCCCATGTGGCTAAAGCAATAGAGCCGAATCGTAAACGTAATTTTCTATACTTAGTGACTGAATATATAGAAGGTATTTCGCTTCATCAATGGATAATTGATAACCCTAAGCCAAGTCTTGAAGAGGTTAGGGTGATTATTGAGCAAGTGGTTAAAGGACTGCAGGCATTTCATCGACAAGAGATGATTCATCAAGATATACGTCCTCAGAACATTATGATTGATCAGTCAAATACAGTGAAAATTATTGATTTTGGTTCTACTTATATAGCAGGTGTAACAGGTTCAAAAACCGAAGAGATCATGCGTGGGACTTTACTTTACTCGGCACCTGAATATTTTTTAGGCCAGCAAGGTTCACCACAATCAGATATTTACGCGTTAGCGGTAATGACTTACCAAATGCTATCAGGACGTTTTCCTTATGGTGTGGAAATCTCCAAAGCCAGAAGTGCCAAGGAGCAGCGCCGTTTGGTGTATAACCGTTTAGTGGACGATGAATCTGAACTTCCAAGCTGGATTGATGATGCTTTGCAAAAGGCTTTACAGATTAATCCATTAAAACGTTATTCAGAATTATCTGAATTTATCTATGATTTACGCAATCCAAATAAAGTATTTTTATCAAGAACTCGACCGCCTTTAATGCAACGTGACCCTATTATGTTTTGGCAAGGGGTTAGTTTTATTTTATTTGTTATTATAGTAATGCAGAAAGTTACCTCAGGTTAACTGTGAGTTAATCGCCCCTAGTTTTCTGGACACTGCCTTGTTTCAAAATCCTCTGCCAATCATAATGGGTGTACTGACATCGTTGGCCTGAATGAACAATAACTTCGCCTTTTGGCTTACGTCGCCAGCTGGCCATTGTATAATTGCATTAAATACCAGGTCTGTATTAATACGACCTCCCATAGACCCGCCTATAATTTGTCGTGAAAATAGATCAATGATTACTGCAAGGAAAAGCCCGTCTTCTTGTGTACGAATATAAGTAATATCTGTCACTCAAACAGTATTTGGCTTTTCAACATTAAATTCACGATTAACTTCACGATTTAATAGGTTGGGCGCAACAGTCGATAGTCTCCGCCTCCGTAGTTAATTTTTCTCTTATACACTCGCTTAGTTTGAAGCTCGCATCAATCGATATATGCGATTCTTACCACATTGATAAACCCTAGTAAGTATTCGTCTTCTTTTTTACTTCCACTCGACGGCAAAGAACACGGCAGCTACCTTTGGGATGTCACGCTCTTCGGTTACGCGCTTAAGTTCAGCTTTAAGCTTGCGCAGTTCATCTGAGCTAGATTGCTTTTATTGGTAGGCTTGTGCGTTTTCACCGTAACGATCACGGCAGTTATAAAGA